>JANQQB010000346.1 GCA_028285165.1 Rhodobiaceae bacterium | reverse complement strand
AGGGTCTCCTCGACCCCGGCGGCAATCGCCAGTGCGTTTGCACCCGGCGACTGCGAAATACTGATCAGCACCGTCGGCTGATTGTTGTAAGTGGCAATCGCGTCATAGTTCTTGGCGCCGAGCTCCACCCGGGCCACATCGCGGACGCGCACGAAGGAGCCGTCCGCCTCGGCACGCAGCACGATCTCGCCGAATTGGTCCGGATCGGTAAGCCGCCCCTGGGTGACCAGGTTCAACTGGAAAGTCGGATCATCTCCCATCGGCTGGGCGCCGACCCGACCGATCGCGGCCTGGACGTTCTGGGCGCGGAGCGCGTTGACGATGTCGCCCGGCGTCAGCCGCAGACTGGTCATCCGGTCGACGTCCAGAATGACGCGCATGGAATAATCCCGCGCGCCGATCACGGTCACATCGCCAATTCCCGTAACCCGTTTCAGGGGATCGACCAGATTGATTGTTGCGTAGTTCGACAGGAACAGGTCGTCGAACTGGTTTTCCGTGTCATAGATGCTGATCAATTGCAGCGTCGCGCTGGAGGCCTTGCGCACCGTGACGCCGGTGGAGCGCACTTCCGACGGCAATTGGGCTTCCGCCGCCGAGACCCGGTTCTGCACGTTGACGGTGGCGATATCCGGATCGGTGCCGACCGCAAAGGTCACCGTCAGGGAATAGGACCCGTCGGAGCCGCTGGTCGACTTCATGTAGATCATGTCTTCGACGCCGACCACCTGCTGTTCGATCGGCTGCGCGACAGTCTGTTCGACGACCTCGGCGCCGGCGCCCGGATAAAATGCGGTCACTCTGACCTGGGGCGGCACGATCTCGGGGAATTGGGCGACGGGCAGGCTGAAAATCGAGACAAGCCCGGCGATCGTGATTACGATCGAGATGACCAGCGCGAGACGCGGCCGGTCAATAAATATGCTCGAAAACATGCTAGCTTATCCGCCCGCTGCCGTGGCCGCATCGACGACGATGCCGGGCCGGACCTTGTTCACGCCGTCGGTGATGACAAGCTCGCCTTCCGACAGACCGTCCCGGATCACGCTGCGCCCGTTGGTCGTGCGCTCCACATCGACCCTCCGCAACTCGACCTTGCTTTCACCGTCCACCACAAGCACGAAGGGACCGGCCTGATCGCGCTGGACCGCCTGCTGGGGAATGTTCAGGACCAGAAGCGGATCGGTCTGTTCCAGTTCGACGCCGACAAGGCCGCCGTCAAGGAGAATGCCGTCCGGATTGTCGAATATCGCGCGCAGGATGACCGTATCCGTGCCCTGGTTGACCTGGGCATCGACGAAGTCGATTTTGCCTTTCAGCGGGTATTTCGTGCCGTTTGCCAGGATGATTTCCACGTCGGCGTCAGCGCCCCGTTCGCCGGCCTCGGCCTGGGTCCGATAGGTGAGCAGTTCGGCGGTGGTGACCGGAAACTCGACGGACATCGGGTTCAGACGGGTCAACGACGTCAGCGCACCGCTTTCCGGGCTGATGAACGCGCCGACATCGACGGCAGTCAGCCCGATGATCCCGTCAAAGGGTGCCGTGATCTGGGTGTATTCCAGATCGAGGTTCGCGCGATCCAGCGTGCCTTTCAGCCGCATGATCTCGCCTTCGGTCTTGCCGAGATTGGCGTCCGCCACATCGAGTTCGGATTGGGCGATCGTATCCCGCTCCACCAATTGGGCCTTGCGGTCCCGCTCGATTTCGGCAAGGCGCTTGTCCGCTTCAGCCGATCCGATCGCCCCCTGGATTTCTGCGATCGAGGCCCGGTAGGCGTTGTCCTCGATCCGGTAGAGGAGGTCGCCGGTTTTGACGGTCGCGCCTTCCTCAAAGCCGATTTCTTCCAGGAAGCCAGTCACCCGCGGCCGGATGTCGACCTTCTGCACGGCGACCAGTCGGCCGGAAAAACCGATCCGCGGGCGCAAATCGGATACCTCTGCCGGCGCGACGACAACGGCAGGTGCCGGCGGGGTCTGGGCGAAGGCCGGCGGGAGTGCAAGGGTCAGAACAAAAGCGGCCGCCAGAATGGAGCCGCGCGGAATCGTTAGCGCTGTCATCGGGACACTCCCTGGAGGTTGGGGCGAGCGCGGTCCTTGGCGATTGCAGACGTCATGCCGATTCCCTTCTCCCTGAACGCCGATCCCGCCGTCATAGATCAGACCTGCTGATATCGTCGGCATGGGACGGGATCATGACACCAAACGGACGTAACCGTAATCCTATTGATCGCGGCACATCAACCTTCGGTTCCTGTTGTTACCGTTATATCCGGCGCTTCATCCGGCCGCATGCAGATCGACGAAACGTCGGATCCGGTCCGCGATCGGACCGGGCTGCTCTTCGTGCAGGAGATGGCCGGCATCGGGAAACAGCTCGGTTTCGCTTTGCGGGACGAGCCGCGCCGCACGCCGCGAAGAAGAAACGGGCACGGCCTGGTCGCGCGACCCCGCCATGAACAGAACCGGGACGGAGACCGCACCAAGCCGTTCGATCAGCGGGTCCAATTCCCACCGAGCCATCATGGCAAGTGTTGCATCGACATGTCTGGGACTCGACAACAACCGCTGATATTGCGCGATACCGGCTGCATCGATCTGACTGCCGGTGGCTTCGATCAGCCGCCTCGTCTGATGCGGCGTGCCGGCAATCCTGGAAAAGGTGATGGCTGTCAGAGGGTTCAACGAAAGCATCTTGGCGAGAGCCGGAAACATGATTGCGGCAAGGCCGGGGAAATTGCTGAGAGCACCGTTGATCGAAACGACACCCTGCGTACGGACTTTGCGGTCGAGGGCCAGACGCAGCGCCAAGGCGGCTCCAGCCGAATGACCGACGATCGCCGCGGGGCGGATCTCCAGCTCGTCCATCAGGCGGGACATTTCGCTCGACACGGCCTCAAGGCCGCAGCGGTCCTTGTCGCCCAGATCGCTGAACCCTTGTCCGGGAAGATCGATCGCCACAACATGGTGATCCCGCGCCAGATCGGGCAGCAGATCGCGCCACGTGTGTGTGGAAGCGCCCGCGCCGTGCAGAAAGACGAGGGACGGCCCCTTCCCCGCCTCCTGGACATGCCACTTGAGGCCGCGAACCGTAACGAAGCGGCTGTGTTCGGCATTCGGCCAGCCTTTGGCCTCGCTGTCCCAGATCATCGTTCTGCCAGAAGCGTCCCGTTCACGGCTTCCGAAAGGCGCGACGCCCCGGCATGCGGCAGCGGCAGGTAATGGCCACCCAGTGAGTCGGCAAGCTTTTCGGCCTCCGGCCGCGGACGCACCGATGTATCAATCACCATGCTTGGAATCCCGCCCGCGCCAATCAGGCGCGCCAGCCGATGGGAATCGTCCCTCGCTGCCGACCGGTCGGCAGTCCCGTCGAGCGCAATGTTGGCTCGCCCGTCCGTCAGCACGACCATCGATGCGGTGACGCCCCGTCGACGTTCCGATTGCGACACGACGAACGCGGCCTGAAGTCCCGCGGCAAGCGGGGTGCCCCCACCCCCAGGCAGTGCCGATAGGCAGCGTTTGGTACGCACCAGCGACCGGGTCGGAGGCAAAAGCAGTGTCGCCTCGGTGCCGCGAAACGAAACGAGGGCCACCTGATCTCGGCGGGAATAGGCCTCGCCGAGCAAGAGCTCGATCGCACCCTTGGCTTCGGCCAGTCGTGCGAGTGCCGTCGATCCGGAAGCGTCGACCGCAAAGACCACCAGCCGCTCGCGGCGATCGCAGAACCGGCGCAACCGGATATCGCCCGGTTGAAAAAGGATGGGCCGCGTATCCTCGGGGCGTGCCGCATGGCGCATGGTCTGCCAGGGCGCCGCGGCCTTTAACGTTTCCACGAGGTCGATGCGCGACCGCGAGCGTGTGTGCCCGCGCAGCGCCGGAAGCGGACGCCCGCGTTGCGCCTGGCGCCGCGCCGCGCCCTGTCCGCTCGCAGCCGCCGGTTCCCGCGTAACGTTCCGGGTGCGCAAGTGTTCCAGGAGGTTGGGCGGCAGGACAGCGGTAACGGCCTCCAGCAGCCGGTCGCCCGACGGACCGGACGGTTCGGTGCTTTCGGTTTCCGGTTCGTCCGGGCGATCGTCGGTGTCCGGAGATTGTGGATCCTGGTCCGCTTCGTCCACGTCCGGCAGGCATTGAAGCCGTGGCGCCAAGACCAGTTGCGCCGCAAGCGCGATATCGGCGTCCGATACCTCCGTGCGACCATCGAGCGCCGCTGCCGCCCGGGCCGTCCGGGCTGTCTGGATCGGCGCGCGAAGGCCCGAAATACCGAGCCGGGCGGCGAGCACCACACAGGATTCCAGTACGTCCGATCCGAGCCGGACGGCACGCAGATTGAGCCGTGCCTTTGCGATCCGCCCGCGCGATGCGACATTTTCCAGACAATCAGCCGGGCGCAGACCGTCGAGATCGACGGGAAAGGCCAACCGTTCGTCAAGCGCTGCCGGGATCCCGGCCTCGGTTTCCTCGCTTTCGTCCAGCGCGATGACCAGATGGCCGGCCCCCTCGTCGAGATGACCGGCAAGCTTGGCGGCAAGGCCCGCATCCGATCGTTCGGCCATTGTCAGGATCAGGACCCGGGCGCCGTCATTCAGCAGACCCGGATGCCGGATCGCCCTGCCGGCTTCCAGTGTCGCGGCAAGATCGAGACCGCCAAAGAGCGCCTGGTCGGTAACGGAAGGCGAAATCCGACGTTCGCGATCCCGGTCGTGGCCGGTCCGCAATTGTGCAAGCCACAGATCCCGGACCGGTCCGCTATGGGCGTGGAGACGCACGCCGCCCAGACCGCGCGGATCCACCCGGGCGAGGTCAAGAGCGCGAACCGACAGGGTCCATCTGTCCGGTGCGCCGTCGCCGTCTTCGGGGCCTACGCGCACAACACCTCCTCAATGGATCGTTCGACGCGGGCGGTCGACCCCGCCTCGTCCAGGGGATCCCGCCGCAGCCGGTGGCGCAAGGCGCTCGGTGCAATGCGCGCTACCATCTCGCGGCTCGGGGCATCGACGCCTTCGTAGGCGGCAAGCGCTCGTGCGGCGCGCAGGAGAGTCAGTTCGCCGCGCAGCCCGTCCGACCCGAGCGCAACGCACAGCCGGGCACAATCCTCCAGCACCGCATCCGGAGTTTCGATCGACGGCAAGCGGGTCCTGGCCTCCAAAATGCCGTCGCGAATGCGGGCATCTTCCGGCCGCCATGTCTCAAGAAAGCTCACCCGGTCCGTATCGAACGTGTCCCGACGCCGCACCACTTCGACCCGTTCCTTGATGTCGGTCGGCGAATGAACCTCAACGGAAAGCCCGAACCGGTCCAGCAATTGCGGGCGGAGTTCGCCTTCTTCCGGGTTGCCTGATCCAACGAGCACGAAGCGGGCATCGTGACGGACGGAAAGGCCGTCCCGCTCGACCACATTTTCGCCGGACGCAGCGACGTCGAGCAAAAGGTCGACAAGGTGGTCCTCGAGCAGGTTGGCTTCGTCGATATAGAGGTAGCCGCGATGCGCCTGAGCCAGCAATCCCGGATCGAACGCCTTTTCGCCGCGCGTGAGCGCCCGCTCGATATCGAGCGCGCCGACCACCCGGTCTTCGGTCGCACCGAGCGGCAGGTCGATCACCGGCGTCGGTTTCTCCACAAGCCGAAGGTCGGTATTGTCGCCGCAATGCGGACACTTGCTGTCCGGTCCGGGGCTGTTGAATGGGCACCCCTCGACCGCGGTAATCGGAGGCAGCAGCGCTGCTAGGGCACGAACCGCCGTGGATTTGCCGGTGCCACGATCACCGAAAATCAGAACACCGCCGATCGACGGATCGATCGCGGTCAGCACAAGGGCCTGTTTCATCTCGTCCTGGCCGACGATGGCGGAAAACGGGAAGGCGTCGGTCATGGCTTGATCATCCTGCCAGTGTGAGTGGGGGTTGAAGGGCGTTGAGCGGCCGGATGCCGTTCCAGGTGCCGATGTCGTCTACGACCTGAAACCGCGCATAGAGTTCTTCGCTGAACCAGTTCTCTTCGCGCACCGCGCGGATCGCTTCGGCATGCGGCCCCGAATTGCGGGCGAACGCGGCCATGCTGGCTTCGTCGGGCCAGATGGAAAACGTCACCTGATGAAACCAGGGCACTTCGCCCATGCCGATCTTGAAGACGACATTCGGGTCCGAGCCGATCACGGTACTGATGGCCGGAACCCGTTTCCAGAACCGGAGCAGGACGGATGGTCTGATCGACGCGCGTGTCAGCGCCACCACCGGCCCGCCGGCACGAGCGCAGTCATTGTCCGGACGCGGTCCGGTCTCGAACGGCATGCGCCGGTCCCAGCGGCCCCGCGCGCCGGTGGCGGCAAGAAACACCGTCCACGATTCGCTGGCCTGCTGGCGGTACCGCTGAAATACGGCCGCCTGTTCAATCCGCTCGCGCGCCTCGGCGGCACTCGGCCATGTGGCCAGCACGGCATAGACGGCGGTGTTGGGAATCGGCGTGAAACCCTCGCCCGTCCCGGTGCCGAACAGCTTGTAGAAACCGATTCCGGGCACCCGCGGCAGTGCGAACCGTGCGAACAGCATCTGGCTGAACGCCCAGGCGCGCCCGGAAAGGGTCGAAAACCGAAACAGGCTGAGGCTCACCGTTTGAATGACATCGCTCCTTGTGGACCGAACGTGCCGCCATCCCGACCGAGCGCCGGAATGTTTCTCCGTGCCATGCACACCAAAGCAATCTTGGGCGATATTGTAAAGCAAAATGGACAGTGCTACGGTAAATACATGCTTACACGTGTCGACGATCGCCCGCACGACCTTCAACTCCCGAATACCGCCCCGGTCGCGATCGTGATTGGCGCCGGACTGGGCGGTCTCGCAGCGGCGATGCGGCTCGGCGCCAAGGGGTACCGGACCATCGTCGTCGACCGGCTCAACACGCCCGGCGGACGCGCGACGGCAGTTCACAAGAAAGGTCACCGTTTCGACCTCGGGCCGACCATAGTCACCGTCCCGCAGGTGTTTCGCGAATTGTGGGAAGCCACCGGCCACGACTTCGATGCCGACGTGGACCTAAGATCGCTCGACCCGCTTTATGAAATCCGCTTTCCTGACGGCAGCCGGTTCAACGCGCGCCAGGCGGAAGAGGCCATGCGCGCCGAAGTCGCCCGCCTCTCGCCCGGCGACCTGCCCGGCTACGACGCCTTCATGAAAGACAGCGAACGCCGCTACTCGTTCGGGTTCGAGGACCTCGGGCGGCGACCGATGAACGTCCTGTGGGAACTTGTGAAGGTCCTGCCGATCTTCGCCTGGCTGCGCGCCGACCGCTCGGTCTATGCCCATGTGTCGCGCCGGCTGAAAGATCCGCGCCTGCGCATGGCGTTGTCCTTCCATCCGCTCTTCATCGGCGGCGATCCGTTCAACGTCACCTCCATGTACATACTGGTCTCCTATCTGGAGAAAGCGTTCGGCGTGCATTACGCGATGGGCGGGGTGGGTGCGATCGCCGAGGCCATGGCCCGGATCGTCGAGGCGCAGGGCGGCACATTGCGCTATGGCGAGGAAGTCGATGAAATCCTGACCGATGCGGACTGCGTGACGGGCATTCGCACGTCCCGCGGCGAAACGATCAAGGCGGACATCGTCGTCGCCAACGCCGATGCCGGCCACACCTACGAACAACTCCTGCGCAACCGGCCGAAGCGCCGCTGGTCCCCGCACCGCTTGCGCAAGACACGGTGGTCTATGGGTCTGTTCGTCTGGTATTTCGGCACACGCGACACGAGAGATCTCTGGCCGGATGTCGGCCACCACACGATCCTCAACGGTCCGCGCTACAAGGACCTTGTGCACGACATCTTCATCAAGGGGCGGCTCGCCGACGACATGAGCCTGTATGTGCATCGCCCGAGCGTGACCGATCCCGGTTGTGCGCCGGAGGATGGCGACACGTTTTATGCCCTCTCGCCCGTCCCGCATCTCGGCTTCGAGGATCCGGTCGACTGGGTGGCGATGGCCGAGCCCTATCGCCAACGGGTTCAGAAGGTCCTCGAGACCGAACTCCTGCCGGGTCTATCGGCCCATCTGTCGGCCAGCCATGTCATGACGCCGCTCGATTTTGAATCCCGCTATCTGAGCCCCTATGGCTGCGGCTTTTCCATCGAGCCGCGTATTCTGCAAAGCGCGTGGTTCCGCCCGCACAACATATCCGAGGAGGTCGAGGGCCTTTACCTTGTCGGTGCCGGCACGCATCCGGGCGCCGGTTTGCCCGGCGTGATCTCGTCCGCCGAAGTGCTCGGCAAACTCGTTCCGGACGCTGACGCGGTGCCGGTCGCCGCGTCCGCGCGCGAGGCGGTCTCGGCATGACCGCGGAAGCCGATCTCGCCCATTGCCGACAGGCGATCCGAACCGGATCGCGCTCGTTCTATGCGGCATCGAAACTGCTGCCGCGTCGGGTCAGCGACCCCGCCCAGGTGCTTTATGCCTTCTGCCGGCTCGCCGACGACGCCGTCGACCTGACGACGGCCAAGCCCCATGCCGTGCTCACCTTGAATGCCCGGCTGGAACAGGCCTATGCAGGACGCCCGCGCAATTCTCCGGTGGATCGTGCCTTCGCCGACATGATCCAGACCTATGAATTGCCGCGCGCCCTGCCTGACGCGCTGCTCGAAGGACTGGCCTGGGATGCGATGGAGCGACGCTACGACACGCTCTCGGAACTGCGCGATTATTCCGCCCGTGTCGCTTCCGCCGTCGGCGCCATGATGTGTGTCCTCATGGGCGCCCGAAACCGTGACGCGCTGGCCCGCGCCTGCGACCTTGGGGTGGCCATGCAATTGACCAACATTGCCCGGGATGTCGGCGAGGACGCGGAGGCGGGACGACTTTATTTGCCGCTCGAGTGGCTGGACAAGGTCGGACTTGATCCGGAGGCCTTTCTTGCCGATCCGAAACCCGGTCGAAAGATCAAATCGCTTGTACGACGCCTGCTGGCCGAGGCCGCTCGGCTCTATTTCCGCTCGGAGGCAGGCATATCCGCCCTGCCCCTGTCCTGCCGCCCCGGTATCTACGCCGCTCGTCACATCTACGCCCGGATCGGTCGGCGGATTGCGGCCGCAGATTACGATTCCATAACGCGTCGGGCCACGACAAACCTGTCCGAAAAGCTCGAATTGTTGATGCTGTCCTGTCTTCAGGCAGCCGCAAGCAGCGTCATGCCCCGGTCGGCCGTATTGCACGCCGATCCGCTTCCCGAGGTTCGGTTCCTCGTCGAGGCCGCGGCCCGGGACAAGCCGGCCGCCGAGACTTGGGGCGACGGGCGTGCCGGAGCGGTCTTCAGCGTCCTTGCACAACTCGAGGCAAAGGACCGGGAAGCGCGCATCCCGATTGACCTGAACCCGCCCCTGACTACATAAATCCGCATGGACTGGATTCTGTTCTTGACGTTTTTCGCCGCGTGCATTGCGGCGGGATCGACCGGCGGCATGTTTCCACCGGGCGACTGGTATGAGCGTCTGGACAAACCGGCATGGACACCGCCGAACTGGCTGTTTCCGGTGGCATGGATGTTTCTTTACGTGGCGATCGCAGTCGCCGCGGCCCGGGTAGCCGCTCTGCCCGATACCGGTCTCGCCGTCGCGTTCTGGGCTTTGCAGATTGCTTTGAACACGCTTTGGACACCGGTGTTTTTCGGTCTTCGGCGCATCGGCGGCGGCATGGTGGTTCTTGTCGGGCTCTGGATCGCCGTTGCCGGCACGACATGGCTCTTCTACCAGGACGATACGCTCGCCGGCCTGCTGTTTGCTCCCTATCTTGTCTGGGTCAGCTATGCGGGCGCGCTCAACTTTTCGATCTGGCGCCGCAATACGATCGACCCGACCGCCTCACTCGCCGGCAAATGACCAGCCCGCCCGCCGCGGCACGCGCACGGCGAGCATCGGCATGAGCAGCGGACTGGCGAAGCGATCGAGATCGAGCGCTTCGTGCACCCCGATACAGGTTTCACCGTCGATCTGCGTCCGGATTGCCGAGCGTGTGTAAAACGGCGCGTCGAGCATCGCCTTGACCTGCTGCGGCCGGTATCCAGGGTCCGCCCGGGTTTCGCGTCGCACCGCCCAAAGCGACCGGTTGAGCCGAGCCCTTGGCGGCGCGGCAATCGTCTCGGCCTTGCCGGTCTTGTCGAAATTGAGGGCCACGCCAAGGTCCGATCCGTCCCGCCGGGTCGCATCGTAAAATGTCGTCGTGCCGCCGCGATGCGGCAGTCGGGCCCAGGTCCAATAGCTGAAATCGGCTTCCAGCGCCCGCGTTCCGAAGTTCGCATCGAAGTAGCCGTGCCCGGACCATGTCCATCCCGACCGGCCGAGATCGACCTCGATGCGCGCGGTCGGCGCATAGGGGCGCCAGATGTGACCGTCATCGGAAAACAACGGGACCTCGACGGTGGACAGCGCGGCCGGATGCACGCGTACCGTTCCCTTCAGCCGCGACATGTGCGGCGTGGTGATTTCGTCGATATCGATCACCAGAGACGATCCGTCCCAGGCCATGCGGCTCGGCCCCACGACCAGTTCCGATGCCGATTGCCGGAGCGCGCTTTCGCCCCGATCCGTCATGGTCCAGCGCCCGCCTCGTCCGTAGAGCGCGACATTGATGCAGCAATGGTTTTCCGGCCGATGGCGTCCCGACCATCGGTACCAGGGCGAAAAGACGGACCCTATGAACCCGATGATCGAGAGGGCACGGCTGCCGTCGTCGGAAATGCCGTCGACATACCACCACGCATAACCGTCCGGCGGGACGGCGACATCGAAGCGTGGTCGGTCGTGATCGCCTCGGCCGCGAGCCTGCCGGAAGTCAGCGCCATCGGCACGCCCGCCCCGGGATGCGCGCCCCCGCCCGCCAGGTAGAGGCCCACAATCGCCGTTCGTGCCGTCGGTCGTCGGAACGTTGCCGTCATGCCGTGCGGACTCAGCCCGTAGAGGGACCCCTGTGAACCGGGAAACAGCCGGTCGAAGTCGGCCGGCGTGGTCAGCGCTGCGCGCTCCGGAACCGGGTCGAAAGTCAGGCCCATGGCCTTGAGGCTGTCGAATGTCCGTGTCCGACATGTATCGAACTCCTTTTCGTTTCCCGGTCGTCCAGGCGCCACAGGCGCGGCGTTCATGATGATTTCAAAGCGCTCCGGACCGTGTGGCGTCAGGCCCGCGCCGCGGTCCTGCGCACAGATGTAAAGCGTTGCGTCGTTCGGCATCTCACCGGCCGCAATCGCATCGAATTCGTCCCGATAGGTGCGATTGAAAAAAACGTTGTGATGGCCGAGCCGCACACCGTGCGGCCGCGCTGCAAACGTCCAGACATAGGCCGACAGCGAGCGCGGGGCGACGGCACCGGCGGGCACCGCACGGGCGACGGCCTCTCCCAGAAGCCCTTTGCGCAACGCGGCCGGGTCACCGTTGAAGAGGACGCGATCCGCCGCGAGCCGTGTGCCGTCCTGCATCTGCACGCCGCAGGCGCGTTCCTTGTCGCAGAGGATCCTTTGCACCGCGCTGTTGTAATGAAACCGCGCGCCGCGCTCTCGCGCGAGCGCTTCGAGCGCCCGGGCAAGCATCGCCATGCCGCCCCGGACCCGCCATACACCAGCCGCTTCGGCCGCCCAGATCAGCATGAGCACCGCCGGCGAGCGAAACGGCGATCCGCCGACATAGGTGGCGTAGCGGGCAAACAATTGCGCCAGGCGCGGATCGCTGAACCGGCGGGACAGGACCCGCCAGAGGGACAGGTTCGGAGCCCCCACCATCAGTCCGGGATTGGCAAGCCCAGCCTTGGCAATGCCCAGGAGATCGGGTTTCGATCGCCGCATGACCGGCCCGTCAAAGGCTGCGAACAACGCATCGGCGCTGCGGCAGAAAGCCCGGAACTCCCGTTCCGATCGATTGCCCGAAAACGCCCGGATCGCATCGGCGCTGCGTTCCGGGTCGGAATGAAGGTCCAGCGACGAGCCGTCCGGCCAGAAATGCCGGGCAAGCACCGGTTCGGCATCGAGCGTCACGTGTGACGCCAGCGATTCGCCCACCGATTCAAAGAGATCTTCGAGAACGGGCCGCATCGTCAAAACGGTCGGACCGGCATCGACCGGACCGGCCACGCTGTCGATGGTGCGCATCTTGCCGCCTGGCGCGGCGGCCTGTTCGACAACGTCGACAGAAAAACCCGCATGCGCGAGGCGCAGGGCCGCCGCAAGCCCGCCAATGCCCGCCCCGACAACCACGACACGTGCCTTATCGCGCATTCCTGACGGGTTCCTTTTTGCCAATCGGCCGCTCCCTGACAATGCCGCTTCAGTATTGACACCTCCAGGCAAAATGTCCAAAAATATTTACAGTCAATTTGTAATGCTGAATTTACAAAATGGGAGGACGCTGTGCCGCACAAGCGCATTGAACGGGTGATCCGAGCCGCTCTGGAGCGAGGTGCCCGTCCTCCGGCTCCCCCGAAACTCGCCGAAGCCCTGCCCTATGCCGTGCTCCCCGGCGGCGCCCGCGTGCGGCCGCATCTGTGCCAGACGGTGGCACGCGCTTGTGGCGACGACCTGCCGGACCTGACCGATCATGCGGCAGCGGCGTTGGAATTCATCCATTGCGCGAGCCTTGTGCACGACGACCTTCCCTGTTTCGACGACGCCGACCTGCGGCGCGGCAAGGCGTCGGTTCATTGTGCCTTCGGCGAACCGATTGCGGTCCTCGTCGGCGACGCCCTGATCATCCTGGCCTATGAGACAATTGCCGAAGCCGCGTCGAACGATCCCGCGCGCGCCATGGGGCTGACCCGCGCGCTCGCCCGCTCCACCGGCACGCCCTACGGCATTTGCGCAGGCCAGGCCTGGGAGAGCGAGGACCGGGTCGACCTGTCGGCCTATCACCGCGCCAAGACCGGTGCGCTGTTCATCGCCGCAACCGAAATGGGTGCGATCGCTGCCGGTCACGACCCGGAATACTGGACGGAACTGGGCGCACGGATCGGCGAGGCTTACCAGATCGCCGACGATTTGCGCGACACGCTGCTGGACGAAGAAGAACTCGGCAAGCCGGCCGGTCAGGACAGTGTGCACAATCGGCCGAACGCGGTGACCGCCTTCGGCATCGACGGCGCCCTGCGCAAGTTGCACGACGCACTGGGCGCAGCGATCGCCTCGATCCCGTCCTGCCCGGGCGAAGCGGAACTGGCCGAAATCGTTCGCCAGCAGGCAGAACGCCTGACTCCGGTCGCCTACGCCAACCGGGTGGCATGATGGGATGGCGGTGCAGGACACCAAGCCGGCTCCTGGGATCCTGAACGGGTTCTTTGGACGGCTCGCCGGCTGGGGCAATGACCAGATCGCCTCGACCCGCTTTCAGTCCTGGGCCAGCCGCTTCTTTCTGACCCGTCCGTTCGTGCGGCGCGATGCGGCGCGCCTCTACGATCTGGTCGCGGGCTTCGTCTATACCCAGGTCCTGTTGTCCTGCATCGAGCTCCGTATCCTGCATCATGCCCGCAACCGGGCGCAGGATGCCGAGCATCTTGCTGCGATCGCGGGCATCGCTCCGTCCCGCATGCGGACTTTGTGTCAATCCGCCGCATCGCTTGGTCTTTTGGTCCGTCAGGCCGACGGGCGGTATCGGCTCGGACGTCTCGGCGCCGCCATGCTCGGCGTTCCGGGTCTTGAGGACATGATCCGGCATAACCGCCTGCTTTACGAAGATCTGAGCGATCCCGTCGCGCTTCTGCGAGGCAAGGAAGATACCGCGCTGGCGGCGTACTGGCCCTATGTCCGAGGTGGTTCCGGGGACGCCATCGTGCCTGAAACCGCCGCAGAATACTCCGCACTTATGGCCTCAAGCCAGGCCTTGGTGGCGGAAGAGACGTTGCGCGCGATTTCGTTTGACGGCGACACCCACCTTGTCGATGTCGGCGGCGGCACCGGCGCGTTTCTGCGGGAGGTCGCGCGCGCGGCTCCGACTTTGCGCCTCACGCTGTTCGACTTGCCTGGTGTCGCCGATGCCGCTGCGCACCTGCCCGAGAACCGGGCCCTCAGGGATCGCCTGACAATTCGGCCAGGCAGTTTTCTGGAAGATCCGATTCCGGGCGACGGCGATGCAATCAGCCTCGTGCGCGTCCTTTACGATCATAGTGACGCAGTCGTCGCGAAGCTTTTGCAGAAAGTATTCGACGCCTTGCCGCCCGGCGGGCGCCTGATCCTGTCCGAACCGATGTCCGGCGGCGCGCAACCGTCACGATCCGGTGACGCCTATTTCGGCTTTTACACCATGGCCATGACCACCGGTCAGCCCCGCTCGCCGGAACGCCATCGGGCCCTCCTGGAGCGTACCGGGTTCAGCGGGGTTCGGCTTCACCCGGCGGACCGCCCGTTCGTGACCCGGGTCATGTCCGCGCGCAAACCGGCGCGGGTCTGAATGCGCCGATAAGCTGTATCACTTAGTTGACAGATATTAATGTCAGTTTACACTTACAAAAAGCCCGAGTCCGGGGAATCCGGTGACCGGTCCGGGCCATCGCAATCGACAATGAGGGAGGCCGGAATGCACACTGATGCCGTCATTCTGAGCGGCCCACGGGACCTCGCAATCGGTTCTGTTGCCCTCGACGATCCGGGCAACCGCGACATCGTCGTCGACATCGCCTGGTCGGGCATTTCCACCGGGACCGAAAAACTGTTGTGGTCCGGGGAGATGCCGCATTTTCCTGGCATGGGTTATCCGCTGATCCCGGGTTATGAAGCCTG
>JANQQB010000215.1 GCA_028285165.1 Rhodobiaceae bacterium | reverse complement strand
AAAAACGCCTTCGCGATCCCCAATCCGTCATCCGACGGCTTGACCGGCGGATCCAGCCTGCCGTGCAAACGCGCTGGCAACGTTTGAGTCACCCGCATGAAGCAGCTAACGAGAACGCTCGAAGGCTGCAGACCCCTATCTCCGCATGCCCCGCCGATAGCCGCCACGATTGCCGGCTCTCGCGCCAGCCGACGCACGGCCCCGGTTGCGGGACACATTGGCCGGCCGGGAATGGCGCCGTTGGACCCGGTGCTGATTGCTGCGCTGGCGGGCGCGGTAATCGCGATTGAGATGGGCAGGCGCCCGGTTGCGGGTTGCGGGGCGGTTTGCAGCCGGTCGATTGGCCGGACGGTTTACGGCCGGCCGGTTGCCGGGGCGGTTGGCGACGGGCCGATTGCCGGCGGGTCGATTCACGCCCGGTCGATTGCCCGCAGGACGGTTGGCACCGGGTCGGCCGGCTTCAGGCCGGTTGCTGACGCGATCGCGGGCGCCCTGCAGGTTTGTCCGGTTGAGCGCCCTGCGGTCCGGCGGGCGCACATTGTTCCACCCGCCATTGTCCCATTTCTGCCAGCCGTCACCAACATTGCGATAGACCGAGCCGTTGCGCCCGGCATAGACGTTGCCGCGCCGGCCGGACACGATGCCGCCCTGGCCGCGCGAACTGTCCCATGCCATGCCCCGGCCGCCGAGCCGGCCGCTGGCGCCGGCGGCGCGCACATACTCGGAGCCGCGGCGCACAGACGCCGACCCCCAGCGCCCGTAGACGGACGATCCGCCGCGCGCGACGGCGCGTGTGCCGGTGCGCGGATTCCAGGCGGAAACGAAACCGGCGCTGCCGCCCGGTCCGTATACGCGCGCGCCGCGCACATAGGTGCCAGTCGCCGGGTTCCAGGCCGCACGCGCCGTGATGCCACGATAGGGCCCGTAGGCATAGCCGTAGCGGCCATAAATGCCGCGGGCCGGATTGTAATAGGCGCCGATGCCGAACGTCACCGGTCGCGGAAAGTAGATCGGCCGGGGGCCCCAGCGCCAATAGAGCGGATAGCGCCAGCCGGTGCCGTAGACCAGCGTGCCCCAGGCGAGATAGCCGAACAGATAGCCCGACGTATAGCCGTACCAGACCGCCTGCGGTTCTGAATGATAGACCCGGACATAGGTGACGTTATGGACCGGCGAGGAGGCCGGGATCGTGTAGATCGCCGGCGGGACTTCGCGTGCCAGACGCCAGGGGCCGTCGGGATCGTCGGCGACGAACCAGATGCCGTCCTGCACGAGATAATATTGATCGCCGACCCGGATGACCTGGGATTCGCTGTTTTGCGCATAGGACAGATCGGTTCCCTCGATCGCCACAAAGACCGGTTCCCCGTCAAAGGTGACGGTCGGGGTGATGCCGCCCGGCTCGACGCGGGCGGTTTCCGGGATCGAGGCGCGCAGCCGCGCTTCGTTGGCTTCTGAGGTGCCGGGGACCGACGACCGGACGGCGTAATAGGGTACATCTTCAGGGATGTTGCGGAAATCCTCCGGCAGGTCGGGAGTTGCAAAGGTCCAGGGGCCGTCCAGCGACGGCGCGCTGAACCAGCGCCCGGAAACCAGAAAGTACCAAGTGCCGGTATCGGTCTTGCGGAACAGGTCGGATTCGGTGTTTTCGACCCATTCGAGACCGGTTCCGGGCACCGGCTGAAACTCCGGCTCGCCATCGAACAGGATCAGTTCCGCCGGGCTGTCGCTGACCACGATCTTCGGGGCGGCATCCGCCTCGTAGGCGGCCGGCGGCATCGCCTTCAGCGCGTCGGTCCAGTTGCCGTCATCGGGAAGGCCGGACACGGATTCCGGCAAATCCGTTGCCATTTGCCAGGGCCCTTCTATCGCGGCCGCCGTCTGCCAGTGGGTGTCGTCGCGCAGCCACAAGGCGTCTTCGGCGCGCAACAGGTCCCAATTGGTGTTGACCACAAACTCGACGCCCGACGCGCCCTTGACCGGTGCAAAGACCGGCTCGCCGTCCGTCTGCAAGAGGCGCGCCGGCTCATTGGACACAAAAACGGTCGGCGGATCGGCCTTCAGGCCGTCCTGGTCGGCGATCTGTTTGGTGTTGGCGAGGTTCGCCGTGACCTGGACTTCGGACACCGTAACCGGGTCCGTCGGCAGCAATTTGCCGATGTCGAGCGTCAGCGTAGTCAGGTCTGCCCGTTCCAGGGCGGAGAAATCGAGCTGGGTGACGGTCATATCGTGCAGGGTGAGGGTGCCGGCTTCCTTGTCCCGCTTGGTTTCCGCGGTCAGGCCGATCACGCCGAAAACCGGTGTCGCTTCGTCGGTTTCGCGATATTCAGCCGCGATCAGCGCGTCCAATTGCCCGAAGTCCTGCCAGTCCGTGACCTGCGGCTGATACAGCACGAGCAGGGCCTTTTCGCCGATCCGGAAGGCACGGGGCCAGCCGGTCGCGGCTTGCGGTTCTGTTTCCTGCAGATAGCGGCCGCTGACAAATCCGTTGCGGCCGTCATAGGCGATGGCGCACCAGCTGCCCGAGGCGTTGCATTCGGCAACCTCGACCTGCGTGCCGGCGGGCACGACGCCGAGGCTGGAATGGTTCGTGCCCGGCCCCTCGCGGAAGTTCACGTTGGACGTCGTGATCATCGGCGCGCCATATCCCGGGGTTGCCAGGAGAAGGCATGCCATTGCCAATGCCAACCGTTTGCGCATGGGACCTCTCACTGAGACTTCAGGTTACATTCCCAGCTGCCCACAACCATCTAATGTGATGTCAACGCGTTTGTCCACAGCCGGGATGTCGCCCCCATGCATCCTGCGTTGTACTGACGCCGATGGAAACGATCACGGCTCGGCAAGCAGCGACAAAACCGGATCTCCAACGGCACGTTCAAGACGTTTTTTGTGTTTTTGCAGGGTCGAGAGCGTGATTGCGCCAAGCGTGGCAAGGGCGATCTCGTCGATTTCGGTCAGCACCTTTTCCAGTGCGACGCCGGCCGGCGTTTCCTTGGCGGTGTCGATGTCCTCGTGCCCGGCCGACGGGTTTTCGAACAGGAGTATGACGTCGAGCAGCGTCGTGCGCCGCGCATTGCCGCAAAACACATAGCCGCCGCCGACACCGCGGATCGACCGCACCAGGCCGGCCCGGCCGAGCGTGTGCATGACCTTGGCCAGGTGATGCGCCGAGATGTCGTATTTCTCGCCGATTTCGGTCACCGAAACCTGGCGGTCGCGGCCGTCGGCCAGTTCCATCAGCGCGTAGATCGCCAAGCGGCTGGAAACCTGAAGTTTCATTGTCCTTTTTGCCTGCGGCTGCTTCCGGTGTGCCTGACGGGTGCTATTCCGGCCCGTCGAGATCGTCCGTCAGATCCATTTCCAACTGGAGGTACGGACCGCCCGACATACCCTCGCTGCGGAAGAACGCCATATGGAGCGGATTGTCGCGTGCCACCATCGTGCGCATGACCGTGATGCCGGCATCGCGGAACTGAGCGGCCATGGCGTGAAACAGGCTCTTGCCGACACCGCGCAGGCGGGTTTCGGGCGATACCGAAATCGCAAATACCCAGCCGCAGGGCTCGGAGCCGAACTCCCAGGCCCGGACCTCGCCAACGGCGAAGCCGAGAAATCCTTCCGATGCGTCAGAGGGCACCGTTTCCGCCACAAGGAAGAACCGCTCATCCGGGCGTCGGTGCGAATAGCGTTCGAAAATGTCTCGCCAGTAATCGGGTTTGCCGATCCCGGTCACACGCTCATCGAGCGCAATCACGGCAGCCAGATCGTCCGCGACTGCGCGCCTTATGGCGACGGGGCTGGGGGCGGCCGAAGCGGCCGGTTCGGGGTCAGTATCGGCCAACACGCCTGATTGTCCTTTCCTTAAAGCGCCGGGATCATGCACGGCTTTGGCTGTCGGTCGCAAGTCCGATACGGATGCGAGGCGTACGGGGATACAAAGGCCGTGCGCCGTTGGGCATAAAACGTTGCGAGCGCGAGTCCGCTCTAGCTGCCGGTCGATGGTGAGAGCTCGTCGATTGCGGCGCTCGAAAACCAAAGATCCGGGTAGATCGCCGTCGCCGTGTCATCCGGCGGGCGCAGGCTCGACGGCCAGACCGACCGCGTCGCCCATGCCTCCTCGCTGCTGGGTGCCTTCCGGCATTCGGCCGTATCGGAGGCGCCGACGCAGGGAATGAACCAGG
Organism: Rhodobiaceae bacterium; assembly: GCA_028285165.1. Lineage (GTDB taxonomy): Bacteria > Pseudomonadota > Alphaproteobacteria > Rhizobiales > JANQQB01 > JANQQB01. The sequence continues at coordinate 4,203 of JANQQB010000215.1, read as the reverse complement.
ATGGCATCAGCGGCTTTGCCGCAAATCCTTTACCGCGGCGGGAAACCAGCAAAGCCAGTCCGACGCTCTCCGCCGGGCGCCAGGGAAACAGGAGCCGGCCCCTATCGGACAGGGCATGCAGCCATGTCAGCGGCACAATCGCGACGCCGGCATTCACATAGATGATGTCGGCGGTCTCAAGGGTGGCGCCGGTTGCGTCGGCATGCCGGACCTCGACTTGCGGCCAGGCTGAAAGATTGGCCCTTGCCGTGCGCGCCAGGGCTTCTTCGACTTCATAGGCCACGACATGACCGTCGGGGCCGACCAGGTGGGCGAGAAGGGCGCTGTAATAGCCCGTGCCGGCGCCGATATGGCATATCCGTTCGCCGGGATGGACATCGAGCGCGCCAAGCCAGGCCGCGTGCAGGATCGGCTCGCCATTGTTGATGCCCTTATCCGCGTCGAGTGCGACCAAGGCGTTCTGGCAGAGATAAACCGGGTCCGCACTCGGTGTTTCGACCGAAACCCGGCCGATGACGATGCGCCACGGTCCGGGCGGCATGAAGTCTTCCCGGTGCACCTGAAGAAACGCCTGTTCGATGCGCGAATCGTCGGACCGGCTGGCGGAGGCCATGGACTGCGCATAGAACCGCCGATGTTCGCTCAGGCGGGGGTCTTCCCCTTCCTCTCGATCGCCCAACGCAACTAGCTCCTTTCCCGGTCGGATGGGTCAAAATCTAACACCGATCGTGCAATACCAACGGTGATGATTATTGACCCATTTGATGGTCACTCCCGGTCTGCTGGCAAGGCGCGTCGCGCAGAGCGATGCGGGGCATCGGTCAAGCGGCGCAACGCCGTCCAGCGGACCGGGAGGGACCACCCAAACACGGATGTTTCCGTGTTTGGCTCTTTCGAGCAGACAAGTCGGAAACATCCGACTTGTCGTAGGCCGGTTGCTTTGACGCTGCGGCGGCGTTGCGGTCCGCTTATGATGCTAGCATCACCGCGCGAACCGCGCCTACCCGCAGCGACAAATCAATCCGGTCAAATGGGTCAATAATCATCACCGTTGGTATAAGGACGTACAATTCGAAGCGGCGGAGGCCGAGACGATTTCTCGACGTGCCGGATCAATCGGGTCGAACGCAAGGATTCAGGCGGGCCCAAGCCGGACCGTTGCGGCATGCGGCGTAACCGTCCGGTGGCGTCTGCATTTTGTTATGGCACGCGCTTGGCAATCAGGACGACCGGCTCGACCTGGTGGTCCGTCAAGGCGGCGGCGTAGTTCGAGAACTTTTCCGGGGCGTTCGACCCTGTCAGCAGGTGCAGGCCAAGCGGTGGCGGTCCGCCGGCTTCGGCTGCCCTTTCAAAGACCTTTCGGAAAAACTCCACGGCAAAGTCCCGAAGATTATCCAGATTGTGAACGGCAAAGCCGGCTTCGTTCAGCAAATCTCCCGTCTCGGTCGCGGATATCAGGAAACTGGTCGCGGCCGTCTCGGCCCAGGGTACCGGATAGCGCATGCCGTCGGTCGGGCCCTTCATGACATCGAAGAGACACAGAAAGGCGCCGGGCCGCAAGACACGCGCCAGTTCGCCATAAAATGCCGCCCGGTCGGCAATGTTCATGGCGACGTGAAAACTGATTGCCGCGTCGAACGCCTGATCGTCGAAAGGCATGTCCGTGACGCTGCCGGTTTCGAACCCACACCGGTCCGACAGCCCCATCCGGTCGGTGAGCGCGCGGGCCACATCGACATATTCGGGCGTCAGATCAAGACCGGTCACGCGGCACCGATGTTCGGCGGCGAGGACCCGGCTGGTGCCGCCGATCCCGCTTCCCGCGTCCAGAACATGCATGTCCGGTTCAAGCGGCATATGCGCCAGCGCCCGGACCGTCGCGAGGCGCCCGGCCGTATGGAATTCGTCGACCGGCGCCAGATCCTCGACCGAGGGCCGGTCGGTGTCGCCGCCGGCCTTTTCCAGGCCCGCAAGTATCGCCGGCAGAAGCCCACCCTGTGTATAGTGGTCGGCGACCTGTTCTTCCAATGCGTCGGTCATTGTCCCATTCCCTGAATAGAACTTTCAAAAGCAAAAGATCTCTGGAAGATCAGAATGGGTTTGGGGCTATTCGGCGTCAATACGCGAGTGCGACCGCAGATGGTGAGCCTGTTCCGCGACGCGGTCTGCCGAACAATTTTTCGGCGGCACTGAAAGGGAATGGCTGCCAGACATGCAGCAGGCCGTCAGGCGGCCTGCTATTCCAGCAAGGCCGGCATGCCTAACGCGAACGCTCGCCGGTTCAACTGTTAGCGGTTAGACCAGGTGTTCATTGAAAAAGGCGATCGTGCGATCCCAGGAAAGCTTTGCTGCGGCCTCGTCGTAGCGCGGCGTGGAATCGTTGTGGAAGCCGTGGTTCACGCCCGGGTAGATGTGCGCTGTGTAGTCCTTGCCGTGTTCCTTGAGGGCTGCCTCATAGGCCGGCCAACCGTCGTTGATGCGGGCATCCAGTTCAGCGTAGTGCAGGAGCAGTGGCGCCTGGATCCGGGGCACATCCTCGGCCCTTGCCTGACGACCGTAATAGGGAACCGAAGCCGCGAGTTCCGGATAGGCGACGGCAAGCGCGTTGCAGACGCCGCCGCCGTAACAGAACCCGACACAGCCGACCCTGCCGGTCGCGTCCGGTCGCGCCGCAAGGGTTTCATAGCCGGCAAAAAAGTCGTTCAGCAGCTTTTCCCGAACGACGGTGCGCTGCAGGGCGCGACCGTCATCGTCGTTGCCCGGATAGCCGCCGACCGAGGTCAGACCGTCGGGCGCAAGCGCCATGAACCCGGCTTTGGCGACCCGGCGCGCGACATCCTTGATGTAGGGATTGAGGCCCCGGTTCTCGTGGATGACGAGTACGGCGGGCAGTCTTTCCGGCGCGGCAGAGGGTTTGACGAGATAGGCTTCGACGGTTCCGTTCCCGTTCGGCGATTCGTAATCCACATAGGTCGCCTTGATGTCGGGATCGTTGAAGGAGACCTGCGCTGCCAACGCGTAGTCGGGGCTCATCACCTTCAGGAGCGTCAGGGCGGTCACGCCGCCGACCGCGAACTTGGCGGCCCGATCCAGGAATTCGCGTTTCGAAATCTGACCGTGCGCATAATAGTCGTAGAGGTCGAGCAATTCCTGATCGAAATCGGCGGCTGTGAGACGCTTCGGCTCGGCGGGGGCAGGGGCAGCTTTGTTCACGGCAAGTCTCCCGATCGGTGTGGGTCCGGGTGTCCGGATCGCTGAATTCGGTGAGTCTGTTAAGAAGCTAGCGCAGGTGTCGGGTCGAACAAGCGGACGGATGCCGTGTGGCACCGGACTTCTCCGGTGTGCGTGTCTCAGCGCCTTGTCTTGAACAAATTGAGCCTAATTGTTTGGGCAGAGCCTGGATGCATTACAGAGAAAGCAGCGGACGGCGTTGCCATGATAAATCCGAGCCTGCATCTTCTGTGCGGCAAGATGGCTGCGGGCAAATCGACGCTCGCGGCGCGGCTGGCCGCCGAACACGGTGCTGTTCTCCTTTCGGAGGATCATTGGACCGCGACCTTGTGGCCCGGGGAGCTAACGTCGCTCGACACCTATCGGGACCGGTCCCGCCGATTGCGAACGGTGTTGTGGCCGCATGTCACCGATCTGCTCCGGTCCGGCGTATCCGTGGTTCTGGACTTTGCCGCCAATACGCGGGGGCAGCGTGCCGGGCTTCGCCGCATTGTCGAGGATGCCGGGGTACCGCATGTGCTGCATTACCTCGATGTTCCGGACGTCGTGTGCAAGGCCCGGCTGCGTGCCCGCAACGCCGGCGGCGCGCATGAGTATGCGCCGAGCGAGGCGGATTTCGAGCTGTTCACGCGGTATTTCGAACCGCCGGCAGAGGAGGAGGGTTTTGTCATCCGGCGCGTGACGACCGAAGGCGGTGGCGACGGTGCGTCCGTTTCCGGTCGTTTGCCGGGGGCGGTCTCAAGCGAATGAACCGTCGGATCCATTTGCTTCCGTGCTCGTGCTTGCCGACTGGTGTCTCCGTTCGCTCCCACACTCCGTCTTCGCCCGGCTTGACCGGGCGACCCAGTGGCTCGACGGTTGGTGCTCGGCAGGCTGGGTCCGCCGGTCAAGCCGTCGGATGACGGGTTGGGGGCGGGTGAAGTAGTCTTTCTTAAGGTGTGGCGTGCCGGCTTGGTATCCCAGCCCAATCCC
>JANQQB010000197.1 GCA_028285165.1 Rhodobiaceae bacterium | reverse complement strand
CACGGTCGAAGGCGGCGACGCCGTACCGCTCCGGATCCGTGACATGGTAGACGAACACGGTCGCGCCCTCGCGCCGAGCATCGGCGGATTTCAGCAATGTGAAAAGATCGTGGCCGTAGAAGATGTTGTCGCCGAGCACCAGGGCCGCCGGCGCGCCGTCGAGAAAGTCCGCGCCGATGGTGAAGGCCTGGGCGATGCCGTCCGGCGACGGCTGGACCGCGTAGGTGATCGACAGGCCCCATTGCGACCCGTCGCCGAGCAATTCCTCAAAGCGCGGCGTGTCGCGCGGCGTGGAAATGATCAGGATGTCGCGAATGTCGGCGAGCATCAGCGTCGACAGCGGATAATAGATCATCGGCTTGTCGAAGATCGGCAACAATTGTTTCGACGTTGCGAGCGTGACCGGATGCAGGCGCGTGCCGCTGCCTCCGGCCAGGACGATGCCCTTGCGGGCCTTTTCGGTATTACTCATTGTACTCCTGCCAATTGCCGCGCGAGCGCGCGGACATCATCCTGCCAATCCGGCATGGCCATCGAAACAGCGTCTTCAAGACGGCGGCACGACAACACCGAGTTTTTCGGCCGGACGGCCTTTGTCGGATAGTCTTCCGTTGCAATCGCGCGGATCGACGACGGATCGACGGCAAGCGTCGCGCCCGCCTGCCCGCAACACATCAGAAAGAATTGCGCAAAACCGTGCCATGTCGTGCGCCCGGCCGGCGCGCAATGATAGATGCCCGAGGGTCCGGGCCCGTCGGCTGAAAAGCCATCGATCAGCCGGCGCGTCACATCCGCCAGAAGACCGACAGAGGTCGGTGCGCCCCACTGATCGGCGACGATCGACAGGGCGTCGCGCTCCTTGGCGAGGCGCAGCATCGTCTTAGGGAAGTTGGCGCCATGCGGCCCGTAGACCCAGGAGGTGCGCAGGATGGCGTGGCGCGCGCCGGCGGCGGCGATCGCCTGTTCACCGGCCAGCTTGGAGGCACCGTAGACGCCGAGCGGACCCGTCGGGTCGGTTTCCACATAAGCACCGGATCTCGAGCCGTCGTAGACGTAGTCGGTGGAATAGTGGATCAGCGCCGCTCCGCTCGCCGCGGCGATTTCGGCCATGGCGGCCGGTGCCGCCGCATTCACGGCATGGGCCAGGTCCGGTTCGTCCTCGGCCCGGTCGACGGCGGTATAGGCGGCGGCGTTGACGATGATCGACGGGTCGTGCCGCTCAATGGCCGCCCGGATCGCGGCCGGGTCCGTCAAATCGCATTCGGAGCGGCCAAGCGCCGGCGCGGACCCGAACCAGGCCGAATTGCGGATCGCATGGCCAAGCTGGCCGTCCTTGCCGAACAAAAGAAGCGCGCCCATGTCCCCTCACCGGACCGCGTAATTCGTCTTCAGCCAGTCGCGATAGGAGCCGTCGGCGACATTGTCGCACCAGGCCTTGTTGTCGATGTACCAGGCCACCGTCTTTTCGATGCCGCTTTCGAAGGTCTCGCTCGGCCGCCAGCCGAGTTCTTGCTCGATCTTCGTCGTGTCGACGGCATAGCGGCGGTCGTGACCCGGACGGTCGGTGACGTGGGTGATCAGGGTGCGGTGGCTGGACCCGTCGGTGCGCGCATGGATGCGGTCGGCGATGTCGCAGATCGTGCCGACGACATGCAGATTCGGTTTTTCGCTGCTGCCGCCGATATTGTAGACCTCGCCGACCCGGCCCTTTTCCAGCACCTGCCGGATGGCCGTGCAATGGTCGGACACAAACAGCCAGTCGCGGATCTGCATGCCGTCGCCGTAGACCGGCAAGGGCTTGCCGGCGAGACAGTTCAGGATCATCAGCGGGATCAGCTTTTCGGGAAACTGGTAGGGACCGTAATTGTTGGAGCAATTCGTGGTCAGCACCGGCAGGCCGTAGGTGTGGTACCAGGCGCGCACCAGGTGATCGGAGGCCGCTTTCGACGCGGAATAGGGACTGTTCGGCTGGTAGGCGTTGGATTCGCTGAAGGCCGGATCGTCCTGGGCGAGCGATCCGTAGACCTCGTCGGTCGAGACGTGCAGGAACCGGAAACTCTCGCGATCGGCATCCGCCAGACCGCTCCAATAGGCCCTTGCCGCTTCCAGAAGGGCATAGACGCCCACGACGTTGGTCTCGATGAAGGCGCCAGGCCCATGGATGGAGCGGTCAACATGTGATTCGGCGGCGAAGTTGACGATCGCCCGCACCCTGTGCTGGCGCAGGAGTTCCTCGACCGCCAGCCGGTCGCCGATATCGCCGTGCACGAAGGTATGGCGCTGGTCGTCCCGCAGTACTGCCAGATTGGCCGGATTGCCGGAATAGGTGAGCTTATCGAGCGTTACGACCGGCTCGTCGTGATCCGCGAACCAGTCCAAAACAAAATTGGCGCCAATGAAACCGGCTCCGCCGGTGACCAGGATCGTCATGAAATCGCGGCCTCTACTGTATCTTTACGAGCGACCCAGAAGCAGAATCCGTCGTGCCGGCAGTTGATGGGCACCTGATCTGTTTCCGGAAAATGAAGAAGTTTCCTTTGGCATCGGCGCGATCCGGGGCCACCATCTCCCACATCGCGATCCGACCCTGCTGATGTTGTGCCCTGATACTAAAACGCAAGGGAAAAGGCAAAGTAACCGTCGGCATTCGGTTAATCTGCAAACAGATTTCGAAGGACCCGAACAGCATTCGTGCCGAGTGTGCCGTATCGGCTTCCGATTGCCGCAGACACATGCCCGATCGCTGCCGATGGACAGCGCCCGCCGATCCGGTCTAGGAGGAGGGAAGAGGCCCGTGGCGGCCCTGTCCTATCCGAGGCGCCCATGTGCGGAATTACCGGCTTTGTGACCTTTCGTCCCGGCGACGCAGCCCGTCTGGAAACGCAGGCTCGGGCCATGTCCGATGCGATTGCCTATCGTGGCCCGGACAGCGATGGCGTGTGGGTGGATGACGAGGCCGGCTTTGCCACCGGGCATCGCCGCCTCGCGGTCGTCGATCTGTCGGAAGCCGGCGCCCAGCCGATGATCTCCGCCGATGAACGCTATGTGCTTTGTTACAACGGCGAAGTCTACAATGCCGAGGATCTGCGGGCCGAATTGTCGCCGCATGGCATCAATTACCGCGGCCATTCCGACACCGAGGTGATCCTGGAAGCCTGGGGGCGCTGGGGCCCGCGGCAGACGGTCGAAAAGCTCATCGGCATGTTCACGCTGTGCGTCTGGGACCGGCGCGACAAACGCATGTGGCTGGTCCGCGACCGGCTCGGCATCAAACCGCTTTATTGGGGCCAGTTCGGCGACCTTCTGCTCTTCGGTTCGGAATTGAAGGCGCTCAGGGCGCATCCCGACTGGCCGGTCGAGATCGACTACGACGCGATCGCAGCCTATCTCCGGCTGGCCTACATCCCGGCGCCGCGCAGCATCTATCGCGGCATCCAGAAACTCCTTCCGGGCACGATACTGGAAATCGCGCCGGGCGAAGCCCCGCGCGTCGAGACCTATTGGAGCCTCGACGAGGTCGTGCGGACCGGCACGGCGGATCGGTTCTCCGGCAGCGATGAAGAGGCGGAAGAGGCCCTCGAAGCGCTCCTCGGCGACGCGGTCAAGCGGCGGATGATCGCCGATGTGCCGCTCGGGGCGTTCCTCAGCGGCGGCATCGATTCGTCCTGTGTCGCAGCCCTGATGCAGGCCGGCGAATCGCGGCCGGTGCGGACTTTTTCGATCGGTTTTGCCGAAGACGGCTACGATGAGGCACCGCATGCCAAGGCCGTTGCGAACCATCTCGGCACCGACCACACCGAACTCTACGTGGACCCGGCGACCGCACAGGACGTGATCCCGCGCCTTCCCTTCATCTACGACGAACCGTTTGCCGATGTGTCGCAGATCCCGACCTTCCTGGTCTCGGAAATGACGCGGCGCGACGTGACCGTGGCGTTGTCGGGCGATGGCGGCGACGAATTGTTCGGCGGTTATAACCGCTATCTGCAAGGTGCGCGGCTGGACAAGTGGCTGACACGGCTGCCCGGGCCTGTCCGGGCGACGATGCGATGCGCCCTCACCTCGGTCTCGCCGGCCCGCTGGGACCAGGTGTTTGCCGCCCTGCCCGCACGGATGCGACCGCAAAATCCCGGCAACAAGATGCACAAGCTGGCCGGCGCGCTGAAAGCGGATGCCGATCAGGCCTATCTGCAATTCCTGACCCAGTGGTCGGCGCCGGAGACGCTGCTGCAAAACGGCAAGGAACCGCCCTTCCTCACCGACGATCCCGCCGTAAAGACGCTTGTGCCGGACACGATCGAACGCATGCAGTTCATCGACGCCAAGACCTATATGGTCGACGACATCCTGACCAAGGTCGACCGGGCCAGCATGGCCGTGGCGCTGGAGGCCCGGGTGCCGATCCTCGACCACCGGGTCGTGGAGTTCGCCTGGCGCCTGCCGCCGGCCATGAAGATCCGCGACGGCAAGGGCAAGTGGCTATTGCGCAAGGTGCTGTCGCGGCACGTGCCGGACCGGCTGATCGATCGCCCCAAAATGGGGTTCGGCGTGCCGATCGAACACTGGCTGAGGGGGCCGCTGCGCGACTGGGCGGAAAGTCTTTTGACGCCCACCGCGCTGACGGATAACGGCCTCAACCCGAAGCCGATCCGCGCCAAATGGGAGGCGCATCAATCGGGTTGGGAAAACCAGCAATATCCGTTGTGGGTGGTCCTGATGCTGCAGTCCTGGTTCGCCGAAGCCCGCTGACCCGCAATCGCCAACCCGGCGGTCAGCGTTTACCGTCACCCCGCCGGCCCGTTTGCGCCGCCGGCAAATCCTGCTATCAGCGCTTTCAAACCTGAGAGCGACCCGCTTTGACCCACCAACGCAGCATTGCCGTCATCGGCCTCGGATATGTCGGATTGCCGGTTGCCGTTGCCTTTGCGGAAACCGGCGCGCCGGTGATCGGCTTCGATATCAATGCCGAACGCATCGCCGAACTGAAAGCCGGCCACGACCGCACCAATGAAGTCGAGGATTCCCGGCTCAATCCCGACGGGCTGACCTATGCGCACGAGGCGGAGGCGCTCAAAGCCGCCGATTTCTACATCGTCACGGTGCCGACGCCGATCGATGCGGCGCACCGTCCGGATCTCTCAGCCGTCAAAGGCGCATCGCGCACGGTCGGCGCCGGCCTGAGACCGGGTGATATCGTCGTCTACGAATCGACGGTCTATCCAGGATGCACCGAAGCCGTCTGCGCACCGATCCTGGAAGCGGAATCGGGCCTTAAATCGGGGTACGACTTTTTCCTCGGTTACTCGCCGGAGCGCATCAATCCGGGGGACCGCGCGCACCGGTTCGAATCGATCACCAAGGTCGTGTCGGGCCAGAACGCGGAAACGCTCGATATCGTCGCCGACGTCTACGGATCGGCCGTGACGGCCGGAATCTATCGCGCGCCGTCGATCCAGGTGGCGGAAGCCGCCAAGGTGATCGAAAACACCCAGCGCGACATCAACATCGCCTTCATGAACGAATTGTCGGCGCTGTTCGAAAAACTCGGCATCGACACGCTCGACGTCCTGAAGGCCGCGGAAACCAAGTGGAACTTCCTGCCTTTCCGGCCGGGTCTCGTCGGCGGTCATTGCATCGGCATCGACCCCTATTACCTGACCCACCGGGCCGACGAGATCGGCTATCACCCGGAAATCATCCTGGCGGGCCGGCGCATCAACGACGCGGCCGGGGCGCGGGTCGCCAAGGCCTGCATCCGCCAGATCCTGAAACGCGGCCGGCGTTCCGGGCGCATCACCGTGCTCGGCCTGACCTTCAAGGAAGACGTGCCGGATATCCGCAATTCCGGCGTGGTCTCGGTCATCGAGGAATTGCGCAGCTTTGGCTTCGAGGTCCAGGTGCACGACCCGATGGCGCTCTCCTCGGAAGTGCAAGAAGAGTACGGCTTCGATCTCGTGGCCGACGCGGACCTGAAACCGGCGGACGCGGTTGTGCTGGCGGTTGCGCACCGTGCCTATCTGGAGCGCGGCTGGCCGTTCCTGCAAGGGCTGCTCGCCGACGGCAGCGGCGGCATTGTCGACGTCAAATCGGTGCTCGATCGTTCCGCCGCACCGCAATCCATCGACCTATGGCGGCTCTAGATCCGCCGCGATTGCTGTTCGTCGTCACGGAGGACTGGTACTTCCTGTCCCATCGCATCGCGCTCGCGCGCGCCGCTCAGGCCGCCGGCTACGAAGTGCATCTGGCGACCCGGATCGGCGAGCATGCTGAAACCCTGACATCCGCCGGCATCGAGCTGCACCCGCTTGGCTGGAGCCGGGGCAGTACCAATCCGCTGCGCGAGGCCCGCGCCCTCGTCGACCTGATCCGGATCTGCCGCAGGGTGCGCCCCGACATCGTGCATTACGTCGCGATGAAAACCATCGTCTACGGGGCGCTTTGCCACGTGTTCGCGCCGGGTGCCTTTATCGTCAATGCGGTGTCCGGCCTCGGCAGCGTCTATTCGGTGCAATCGCTGCGCACGCGCCTTCTTCGTGCGGCGGTCAACGGCATTCTGGGCCTCTTGCTGCGGCGCCAGTCCGGCATCGTTGTCGTCCAGAACCCGGATGACGGTACGTTTTTCGCAGAAAGCGGTTTTGCGACGGCCGACCGGATCCGGCTCATTCCGGGCGCCGGCATCGACACTGGAAAGTTCCACCCGACGCCCGAGCC
>JANQQB010000340.1 GCA_028285165.1 Rhodobiaceae bacterium | reverse complement strand
GGTCGTTCGGCGAGGCAAACAGCGCAGCGCGATGTGGGACATCGGGCAAGCTGTTTAACGCTGCCGACGGCCTGATATGGCCCACCGGAGGCCGGCTTTTCCGACCTTCTGGACGTCGTTGCGATCGTCTTGTGGTCAACCAGACCACGGCGACGCCCGCGCCTAGCCAGAAGGTCGGAAAAGCCGGTCAAATGGGTCAAGCTAACCACACAATGCTCTCGATTCAGCCGTGCCGGCGACAGGACGCCGGCACGGAGGAAGCATCTTCGCGATGGCTCAGAGACCGAGCCAGCCGTCGACGCGGTCTGAGTTTTCAGCGACCCATTTTTTCATGAACTCCGCGGGATCCTCACCGCCTTCGATCGCATAGGCGAAGCTGCTGACGGTATCGCCGTCCAGCTGGATGTTCTTAAGGAGTTCAGTGATTGCCGGAGACCGTTCGGCAAGCGATTTCGAATAGGCGATCTGCACCTTCTTCAGAGCGTCTTCGGTCATCACCTTCGACTTTTCAAACCAGTCGGGATCGTCCGACGGTTGAATAGCGATGTACTTTTCAGGGTCGAAGGGCGGTTCTTCAAGACGCACGATGTCGAACTGGAACCAGATCGCGTGCGGCGAATAGCAGTAGAACGCGTAGCCCTGGCCTTTTTTGATGGAGTCGGCGACTGTCGCGGTCATCACCGCCTGGTCGGCCCGGATCGGCTCCATGAACGGCATAAGGCCGTAATCGCGTACCTTGACCTCGTTGACGTTGGCCGACGCCCAGCCCGGTGCGCCGATCCAGATCTCGCCCTTGCCGTTGCCGTCGCTGTCCATCAGGCCGGCGATTTCCGGCCGCGCCAGATCGAAAATCGACGTGACCTGATTTTGCTCCGAAAAGTCCTTCGACACACAGAAGCTTTGTTTTCCTTCATACGGCTTTTCGCTGAGCGCGACTGTTCCGGCGCCCTTGACGTATTTGTCGGTGAAGCTCTGCTGGTTCGGCAACCAGACATCCGGGTGAACGTCGATGTCGCCCTTGCCCTGATCCATCGCCTGGAAAATGCTGGCATTGTTGCCCGGCACCAGATTGGCTTCTCCGCCAATCCTGGACACCACGATTTCCTTGATCAGGTGTGCGATGGCCTGGGCACCGGTCCAGGCCGGAGCGCCGATATTCACTTTTTCTGCAGCCAGGCCGACGCTCGTGGTCGCCGCAAATGCGGTTACGGTGGCTGCCACCATCAATGATCGTCTCATCAGAAGTCTCCCATTAGTTTGCCGGCAGTTTGGTTTCCCCGTTTCGCCGGCGGTGTCGATCATGTCCCTCTCTTCGTTTAGCCGAGTGCCGCGACAAGCGGCTCTCCGGCGTTTCCGACCGCTGCCTTTTTCGGCTCTGATCCGGTCAGAAATCCCTCCACAATCTGATTGAACAAGGCACGGTTTTCCAAGTGGACCGCGTGCCCGCATCCGGGAACGACCGCCAGCGACGCGTTGCGAATTCCGCGCCACAGCGCTTCCGGCTGGCTCCAGCCGTAGGACCGGTCGCGATCGCCCCAAAGCACAAGCGTCGGATTGTCGATGTCTGCAAGCGCCGCCGTCCCGTCCCAGGTTTCCCAGGCGTTGAGACAGGCCAGCGCGGCGGACGACGTCGTCTGCGCTGCAAGATGTCGGCAAAGCTCAAAACCGGGTGCGGCGCTGCCGTCGACGAACCATGTCGCGGCAATGCGATCGGCGGTCGCCGACAACCCGTCCTCTTGCAGGCGCTGCCGCGAGCGTTCGATCGTTTCGAACCGGTCGGGCAAAAGACCGACAGGACCGGTGCCGTAGAGCACGAGTTTTCCGATCCTTTGCCCGGCGATCTTCGCCATGTGCTGGACCACCATGCCCCCCATGGAATGACCGAGCAGGTGAAAGCGTTCGACGCCGAGATCGTCTAGATGATCACGGATCGCGGTCGCGAAACCGGAGATGCTTTCCGGAGCGACGATGTTCCGGCTGCCGGCAAAGCCGGGCAGATCCGGAGCAATGACGTCGAAGGTGCGTTGGAAGTGGTCGATCTGATCCGACCAGATGGCGCCACCGGCAAGATAGCCATGCACCAGAACGAGGGGAAAGCCTCGACCGCGACGCATGGATGTGAGTGCTTGCATCGACGACGCCCCCATCGGCTCACGCGGCTCGTTGGCGGGAAAACAGATGCTCGTAGGCAAACAGGGCCGCCGATCCGCCGGTGTGCAGGAACACAACGTTTTCGCCGGATTTCAGTGTGCCGTTTCGAACAAGGTCGATGAGCCCGGCCATTCCCTTGCCGGAATAGACCGGATCCAGGAGGATGCCCTCCTCCGACGCGGCCAGGCTGATGGCGTCGACCATCTCGTCGGTCGGCTGGCCGTATCCGGGTCCCACGTACTCGTCATAGGCCACAACCCGTTCCGCGGGCAGCTCACCCCGCGCCCCGATATGATCGTAGGTCGCCCGGGCAAGGCGCAAGACGTTGGCGATCTGTTTGTCGCGGTCGGCCCGCACGGATATGCCGATCGTGTTAATCGGCGCATTGATCGCGTGAAGCCCGGCAACGAGCCCGGCCTGTGTGCCGGCGCTGCCGCTCGCATGCACGATTGTATCGATGCGCAATCCGGTCGTGTCGGCCTGCCGCACGAGTTCGGCCGCGCAATCGACATAGCCCAGCGCGCCGACCGGATTGGATCCGCCACCCGGAATGACATAGGGTTTGCGCCCGCGATCCCGAAGCGCCGACCCGTACGCCTCTGCTTCGGCGTTCATGTCGAGGCCTTCGTCCCGGAACTGGTATTCGCAGCGAAACATGTCGTCCAACAGGACGTTGCCGGCCGTCTCATAGTCGGAGCCCATGTTCGTGACGCGTCGTTCCAGAAGCGCGTGACAGTCCATGCCGAGGCGCCGGGCGGCCGCGGCCGTCTGGCGCACGTGGTTGGATTGGGTCGCGCCCTGGGTCACGAGGGTATCGGCGCCCTGCTCCACGGCGTCGGCGACCAGATATTCCAGCTTTCGGGTCTTGTTCCCGCCTGTCGCGAGCCCGGTGCAATCGTCCCGCTTTACATAAAGGTTCGGTCCGCCGAGCAGCCGGGTCAGGTTGGGCATGAATTCGAGCGGTGTCGGAAAGTGCCCGAGACTGATTTTTTTGAAACGCGCCAGATTCATGACCGACAACCCTTTCGATCCGACATGCCGTGCAACCACGCTAAGGTAGCGTAGACGCCGTTTCAAAATCGCGCCAATTCCTTGTTCACATTCCGCTAGTCCAAATTGGAATAACGCGTTAGGCTTTCCGATACCGCACGTGCGGCCATGGGAAAGGTTCATGGATATCAACTGGTTGCAGGATTTTGTTTGCCTGGCGCGAACGCTCAACTTCACACGCGCCTCCTATGAACGGAACATCACGCAATCCGCGCTCAGCAAGCGCATCAAGGCGCTTGAAGTCTGGGTCGGTGCGCCGCTTCTGGAACGGTCCTCGTTTCCGATCCGATTGTCCCGGGCCGGCGAAGAGTTCCTGCCGGTCGCGAAAGCCGCCATCATTGACTTGTTGCGCATAAGGGACGAAATCCGGGCGCGCGATACCAGCGGCCTGCGCTATTCGGTGTTTGCCGCCACCCACGCCATCTCCATCACGCACCTGCCGCCACTGGTGCGGCATCTGGAACGAAGCGACCCGTCCATCCGCACGCGCGTCATGTCGGACAACCTGCATGAATGCTGCCGTCTTTTGATGGATGACGCCTGCGACTTTCTGCTGTGCTACCGGCACCCGCGCATTCCCATTACCTTGGACGAGAACCGGTTTTCACGCATTGACCTCGGTGTGGAGCGCCTCATCCCGATATCGGTGCCGAATGAAGCGGGCGCACCGGTCTGGCGTTTGCCGGGTCAGCTGGCGCGGCCGATCCCGCACCTCGCCTATCCCAGCGGATCTTTTATGGAAGCGGTGGTGTCCGATCTCCTGAAGCAGAAGCGGGACCGGCAAAACCAGCCTGTTGCGCTCAACGTGCGCCACATGGACGCCCTGTCGGAATCCCTGAAAAGTTTTGCCAAGCAAGGCGCCGGACTGGCGTGGTTGCCAGAGAGCTCGGTCAAAAACGAAATCGATGCCGGCACGCTGGTACCCGCCTGTGATGGCGGATTCCAGTGCACCCTGACGCTGTCGATGTTCGCCGCGACCGAGCGCCTTGACCAGACCGGGTTGTCGATCTGGGCGCTGTTGTCGGCGCAATCCTATTCGTTGACGCCCGGCGCCCACCACGCCGTGCCGATGCCGTGGACAATGGCCGCGGAACCGTGACGGCAATGAGCCTGGCGACGTTGGCTCGGTACGAACGAGAGTGAGAGCATTGTCCGGTCAGACATCTCAGTCAATTTACACTTTTTACGAGAAAAATAAGTATTAAAAGAGAAAGAGAGACATAATTCTCAAAAACTTACCCCCGCCGTATGCTAAGCAGGGACGAACGGGGGTTCACAAGCAATACATGGCACGAAATGAAGGAATTTTCAATTGAGATAGCGTCGTGGCTATGGCGTTAGAGGATGCTCTGTCCGCGGAGAGGCTGGAGACCTATCGGAGATGGGCGCAGCAGGACAATCATGAGGCATTGGTCCTGTATGCGCTGAATGTATCTGTTTCAGAAGCCTTTTACACGTCGCTTCATATACTTCAAATCACGCTGCGCAATTCAATCCATCAGCGCCTGGTGGCCACTCACGGCGCCGGATGGTTCAGGCAGCACCAACTCATCACCGATCAATTCCAACGACAAAAAATCTCCGAGGCTTATGCCAGGTTTGGCGGACAAGCCAGCGATGGACAAGTCGTTGCGGAATTCACGTTTGGCTTTTGGACCGCACTGTTTGGCAAGCGCAACAACGATCTGTGGGGCCAGACTTTGCGGCCGGTTTTCTCCGTTCCCGTCAAACGAAAGGACATTGCCAGTCGGCTTAACGACATACGACGGCTTAGAAACCGCATCGCGCACCACGAGCCGATCATCCAACAAGACCTTCCTGCCGTTCATCAAGAGATCATGGAAATGACCGGCTGGATGTCGGTCGATGCCCTAGCCTGGTGTAATGCGCATTGTCGCTTCAATGCGACGCATCCAGGCATGGCGATCATCATCGGCAACCTGAAAAACCCTCGATTGGTGTTCTGAGGTCGAGTAGCAAATCGCGGTAGAGGTTAAACGATCCGGGAACTGATTAGCGGACTAGGAGTTCGTCTTCCCACCGACAAACCGCTTCACAAACTCCCGCCCCGATTGGAACACCACATACAAGGCGGGGATCGCGAAGATCCCTATCAGGGTCGCGAGCAGCATCCCGCCGAAGACCGACGTCCCCACCGTGCTCCGGGTGATCTGGGCCGCGCCGGTGGCGAACACGAGCGGCAGAATGCCGGCAACGAACGACAAACCCGTCATCATCACGGCCCTGAAGCGCGTTCGGGCCGCATCGATGGCAGCGTCGACAATTTCCTCGCCTTCCTCGCGCCGCTGTTTGGCGAATTCCACGATCAGGATCGCATTCTTGGCGACAAGGGCGATCAGGATGACCAGACCGATCTGGCCATAGAGATCGAAGGAAAGGCCCGACACCTGAATAGCAAGGAGAGCACCGGCGACCCCGAAGGCAACCGACATGAGCACCGGAACCGGGATCGTCCAGCTTTCATAAAGGCCGACCAGGAAGAGGTAGGCAAAGAGGATGGAGAAAGCGAGGATGATGGTGGTCTGGCCGGCAGCCTCTTTCTCCTGGAGGGCCGTACCGGTCCATTCGTAGTCGTAGCCCTGAGGCAGGGTGGTTTCCGACAGAGTTTCCATAGCGGCGAGTGCGTCGCCCGTCGCCACCCCTTCCGCCGGGCCGCCATTCAGTGTGACGGACCGGTAATTGTTGTAGCGGATGATCGCCTGGGGTCCGAGGGTGAACTCGACCCGGGCGACAGCCGGCAGGGGCACCATTTCGCCAGAAGCGTTCCTGACGTGCAGTCGGTCGAGATCCGGCACCTCGTCCCGATCCGCCTCCTCGGCCTGCATGTTGACCTGCCAGGAGCGGCCGAACAGATTGAAGTCGTTCACATAAAGCGAACCGAACGTGCCTTGTAGCGCATTGAAGAGGTCGCTCAGCGACACGCCAAGGGTCTCCAGCCGGGTCCGGTCGATTTCGACGAACAATTGCGGTGTGTTGGCCGAGAATGTCGAGAAGGTCGGCCCGAGGGTCGGATCCTGATTGGCGGCGATCGTCAGGCCGCCGGCGACCGCGGCAAGGTCGGCCGGGCTCCGCCCCTGCAGGTCGTTCAATTGGTATTCAAAGCCCGACCCCGTGCCGAGACCGATGATCGGCGGCAGGTTATAGGCAAAGACCGTCGCCTCGCGCACCGACGCGGCCTTGGCGCGCACTTCGGCAAGGATCGCGTTGACATTGAGCGAGGGGTCCGTGCGGTCTTCGAAGGGCGCGAGGGTGACAGCCATGAAGGCGGAATTCGAAACCACCTGGCCGTCAAGCAGACTGTAGCCGCTGGCCCCGATGATGTCCTCCACCCCTTCGATTTCGGCCACTTGCTCGGTAAAGGCCTTCAACACGGTATCGGTCCGGTTGACCGAGGCGCCGTCAGCAAGCCGCATTTCGACGAAGAACGCGCCCTGGTCCTCGGTCGGCAGGAAGCCGGTCGGCACCGTGTTGAAAAGAACGCCGCTGGCGCCAAGCGCGCCGCCGAGCAGCACAAGCCCGATGATGGCCCGCCGGGCGATGGCCCCGGCGATCCGCGTATAGCCGTCCCGGGTCCAGTCGATCCCCTTGGAGATCTGGGCAAGCAGGCCCTTTGGCGGTCCGTCCTGACGCTTCAGCACCAGACCGCAAAGCGCGGGGCTGAGGGTCAGCGCGTTGATGGTCGAAATGACCACGGAGACCGAAACGGCAACGGCGAATTGCTGGAACAATTGTCCGGAAATGCCTGGAATGAAGGCGACCGGCACGAACACCGAAAGAAGCACGAGCGTGGTCGCGATCACCGGTCCGGTGATCTCCGTCATCGCTTTTCGAGCGGCTTCCTTCGGGCTCATGCCCGGGTTTTCGGCAAGCACCCGGTCGCAATTCTCCACGACGACGATGGCGTCGTCGACCACGGTGCCGATTGCAAGCACCAGGGCCAAGAGCGAGATCGTGTTCAAGGTGAAGCCCATGGCGAGCAAAACCGCGAAGGTGCCGATCAGCGCCACCGGTACCGCGGCCACGGGCACAAGGGTCGCCCGCGCGCTGCCAAGAAAGATGAACACGACGAGGATCACAAGGATGAAGGCCTGGACCAGCGTGACCTGCAATTCCTCGATACTGGCCTCGATGAAGCCGGTCAGGTCATAGGTCACATCGTAGGCAAGGCCGCCGGGGAAGTTTCGG
>JANQQB010000003.1 GCA_028285165.1 Rhodobiaceae bacterium | reverse complement strand
AACGCGGTTTCCCGGTCGTCTTCCTCGCTAAGGGCGGATTCCAGGTTGTCGCGCAGCGAGCCGTTGCTGCGCAGGCCGACCATCGACTTGATGCGGTCGACCAGGCGGGGTCCGGCCGGCGTGCCGTTGTGACCGTTTGCCGTTGCCGCGACCGGCGCCTCGGGGCGACTTCGCGGTTCGTCTTCGGGCTCGTCCTTTTCAGGAACGGGTTTTGCGGGTGAGGTGGGTTCGTCCATGGTCAAAACAGGGGTGGTGCGAGAGGCGTTACGCGGCGGCGTCACGGTATGGATCATCGTATCCAAGACGTTTCATGGCCGTGCGTTCCAGGTCCTCCATTGCTTCAGCTTCACCGTCAATCTGGTGATCATACCCCAAAAGGTGAAGGATTCCGTGAACAATCAAGTGGCTGAAGTGCTCCGACAGCGGTTTTTTCTCCGCTTTCGCTTCGATTTGAACCGTTTCCAGGGCCACGACGATGTCGCCGAGCAGCGGCCCCTTGACGGCGGCGTCCGGATCGCAAAGCGGAAACGACAGCACGTTCGTGGCCGCATCGCGGCCGCGGTGCTCGCGGTTCAGAACACGGATTTCAGCATCGTTGGACAGAATGAGACCGACTTCGCTGTCCTCAACCAGTGTTTCACCGGCAACGGCGAAGGCCACCGCCGCCGCCTGTTCGGCACGCTCCCTCACGCCTTCGATCGCGAGCCAGGCGTCGTCGTCGATACGGATATCGAGATGCGGAACGGGAGGTGCGGTCATGCCGAACCGTCGGCGCGGTCGCGCGCGTCTTCGGACGGCGTGTCCTCAGGCTCCGGTTCGCGGCCATGGCCAAGCGCGTCGGCCCGTTTGCGGCCCTGTTCGTCGTAGGCCTTGACGATCCGGGCGACCAGTTCGTGTCGGACCACATCGGCCTCTGAAAACCGGACATGTTCGATCCCGGGCACACCCTGCAGGATCCTCAAGGCTTCGCGCAGACCGGATTGCTGGCCGGGCGGCAGGTCGATCTGGCTGGGATCGCCGTTGACGATCATCTTGGAGTTTTCGCCAAGGCGCGTCAGGAACATCTTCATCTGCATCGACGTGCAGTTCTGCGCCTCGTCGAGCAGGACGACGGCATTGGATAGCGTGCGTCCGCGCATGAAGGCGAGCGGCGCCACCTCAATCGCCTGCGATTGCAAACCGCGTTCGACCTTCTCGCCCGGCATCATTTCGTAAAGGGCATCGTAAAGCGGGCGCAGATAGGGATCGACCTTGTCGCGCATGTCGCCGGGCAGGAAGCCGAGCCGTTCGCCGGCCTCAACCGCCGGACGGGACAGGATGACCCGGTCGACCACTTCGCGTTCCAGGAGCGACGCGGCATAGGCGACGGCCAGGAAGGTCTTGCCGGTCCCCGCAGGACCGGTGCCGAAAACGAGGTCGCCGCGATCCATGGCCCGGATATAGACGTCCTGCATCTTGGTGCGCGCCAGAACGGTGCGCTTGCGGGTCGAGATCTGGGCGACGGCGAGCCGCGATGTGGGTTCGATGGTCGGCAGTGTCAGCTGGGTGTCGGACGCTTCGGTCATACGGATCGCGCCGTCGACGTCGCCCGGTTGGATTTCGTGGCCCATCTGCAGCCGGTCATAAAGCATTTCAAGCGCTTGCCGGGCCTGGCTGGAGGCTTCGTTGCCGCCCTTGATAGTGACTTCGTTGCCGCGCGACACGATGTCGACGCCGAGGCGCTGTTCCAGAAGGGCAAGGTTCTGGTCGAACTCGCCGAACAGCATGCTGGCAAGCCGGTTATCCGCAAAGACGAGATCGTACTGGGCCGCTGCGGGCGCGCCGTCGCGCCCGTCCTGCTGCGGCCGGTTGGAGCGCACGCTCAAGCGGTCGCCTCCGCGACGAAAGGCGTTTCAGACGCCGGCTCGGCGAGGCGGGCGAACAGTGAATTGCCGCCGACACGGTCCACCACGACGTTGGCCAGGTCGCCGATCAGCGATTGCGGCGCATCCGCCTGGACCGCCTGCAACCAGGGCGATCGCCCGACCAACTGGCCGGGATTGCGGCCGGAACGCTCGAACAGGACCGGCATCGTGCGACCGGCAAAGCTGGTATTGAATGCGGCCTGTTGGCGGTTCAGGAGATCCTGCAGGCGTTGCAGGCGTTCCGACTTGACGGCCTCGGGAATCTGATCGCTGTCCTCAGCGGCCGGGGTTCCGGGCCGCGGGCTGTATTTGAACGAATAGGCCTGCGCATATCCGACCTCTTCGACAAGCGTCATGGTTGCCTCGAAGTCGGCGTCCGTCTCGCCGGGAAAGCCGACGATGAAATCGGACGACAGAGCAAGGTCGGGGCGTGCGCTCCGGATCCGGTCGACGATGGCGAGGTAAAAGTCCCGAGTATGCCGGCGGTTCATGCGGTCCAGTACCCGGTCCGATCCAGATTGCACCGGCAGGTGCAGATAGGGCATGACCTTGTCCAGGTCGCGATGGGCGGCGATCAGGCTGTCGTCCATATCGCGGGGATGGCTTGTCGTATACCGGACGCGGGCGAGACCCTCGATCGCGCACAACGCCTCAAGCAGCCGACCGAGGCCCCAGTCCCGCCCGTCTGGACCCGCTCCGTGATAGGCGTTGACGTTCTGGCCGAGCAGCGTGATTTCGCGCACGCCGGCATCCACCAGATCGCGCGCTTCGGCGAGCACGGCGGCCACGGGCCGCGAGAATTCCGCACCTCTCGTATAGGGCACCACGCAGAACGTGCAGAACTTGTCGCAGCCTTCCTGGACGGTCAGAAAGGCGGTCGCGCCCTGGCTGCGGATGCGCCGGACACCGGTGCGCGGCAGGTGATCGAACTTGTCTTCGGCGGGAAAGTCGGTGTCGACCGGTCGCCGGCCGTTCCCGGTCGCGGAGACGATCGCGGGCAGCCGGTGATAATTCTGCGGTCCGACGACAAAATCGACGGCCGGCGCACGGCGCAGGATCTCCTCACCCTCGGCCTGGGCAACACAGCCGGCAACGCCGATCATCACCGGGCGATCCGTATCGCGCGCCTTCAGGTGTTTCAGCCGACCGATTTCGGAATAGACCTTTTCGGCCGCTTTTTCGCGGATGTGGCAGGTGTTGAGGACGATCAGATCAGCCGATTCCGGATCCGGCGCGGATGTATACCCGGACTCCCCCAGCGCATCGACGATCCGGCCGGAATCGTAGACGTTCATCTGGCAGCCATAGGTCTTGACGAACACGCGCTTTGTCATGGTCTTGCACTTCTGCGGTCGGCCGTTCCGGATCCGGGCATTGAATGAACGTCCGGCTATGCCGGACCGTGCAACCGGACGTCAGACAGGATCGCGGCCCGTTAGCACATTTGCCGTCATTATGCGAACCGATTCTTCCGTCTTGCCGGCCACGGATTTCGCATCGGACTCGCTCTGGAACGGTGCACCCCAACTGACCACGGCGTCGATCGAATACTCTGTAAACACCGTCCAGACATGCGGCAGCAATCGGGTCTGCCCGGTCCAGGACGCGACCGGTCTGAACTGGCGGCCCATGGGCAGGCCCTGAACATTGGTATAGGCGATCGACAGCGGTTGCACCCAGAGCGGGTGGCCGGATTCGGCGGTCGCCGCACCGCCGTGTCCGATCAGATCGGCGCGAAACGGCAACACGGAATTGCCGGCCCCGGTCGTGCCCTCGGCAAACACCACCAGCGGCGTCTTTTCCGAGCCGTCCGGGCCGGCGGCCGTTGCACCGTTCTCGGCAAGAAACAGGCAGGGCTGCAGCCGGGCGAAAAACCGGAGGAGCGGATGGCTCGCCCGGTCGGGGGCTATGGCAAACCGCACCGGCGTCAGCGAGGCGATGACCGGGATGTCGATCCACGAAATGTGGTTGGCTGCAATCAGCAAGGGCCGGTCGGTCGTTTCGCTGCCGTGCACCGTGACGTTGATCCCGCCGAGCCCGAGGGCCAGACGGTGCCAGGATTGTGGAAGGGTTTCGCGCAGACGCCATCCGAAGCGCAGCGCCAGCCATTGGACCGGAATGCAGACAAGGGTTGCGGCGGCCAGGATCAGAATGGCGATCGACGCTCGCAGAGCCGGTATCACGAGCTGTCCGTCCCGTCGGCGTCGATCGGAACCGCATAGAGTTCCAGCCTGTGATCGACCAGTTTATATCCCAGTTGGCGGGCCACTTCCTGTTGGAGCTTTTCGATGGCCTCGCTGCGGAATTCGATGACCCGCCCGGATCTGAGATCGATCAGGTGATCGTGGTGCTCGTCGGTGACGGTTTCGTACCGGGATCGTCCGTCACGGAAATCATGGCGTTCGATGATGCCGGCGTCTTCGAACAGTTTTACGGTTCGATAGACCGTAGAGATCGAGATGCCTTTGTCGATTTCCGAGGCGCGGCGATACAATTCCTCGACATCGGGGTGATCGGCTGCCGATTCCAGAACCCGGGCGATGATGCGGCGCTGTTCGGTCATCCGCATGCCCTTTTCAACGCAAAGCGCTTCAAGGGAAAGGTCGGTTTCGGTCATTTGAGTCTCCGGCGCCGTATTCCTGATTGCGATCGGCCTTCAGCGCCGCTGTGCTTCCGTCCGCCCCGGTCTTGTTCCGCCTTGCTCGAATGTCGCATGGCCAAGACGTCGGGCGAGACACCGTTCGATTTGTGACGGCATCGCAAGCCGTTGAAAACCGGACGATTTCCTCAAGGCTTACGCAGTGCCGGCACCCACAGGCGCCAGCGCACCCGCAAGGCTCTAGCGAAGATCATATCGCATGACAAGCGCAGTTGCCGGTTTTTCCCGGCCTTCCCGATAATAGCCGGCCCGTTCGCCGACGGACTTGAATCCGAGTTTTCGGTAGAGAGCAACCGCGGCCTGGTTCTCCGCGTCGACCTCCAGAAACAGCCGGCCGATGCGTTCGCGGAACAGATGGCGCAGAACGTCTTCCATCAGTTTTCGGCCGACGCCGACGCGGCGATATGGTGTGCTGACGGCGATCGACAGGATTTCCGCCTCGTCTGCTGCCAGTCGGGCAAGTACGAAACCGACCGGATTGCGTGACCCGAACGTGCTGTCGCGGCGCGCGATCGCGGCATAGACGGTTTCGTCGTTGAGCAGTTTTGCGATGTCGGCGGCGGTCCAGGCATGCGGAAAGCCCTCGGCGTGAATGTCAGCGAGCTGGCCGGGATCCGG
This sequence comes from Rhodobiaceae bacterium, assembly GCA_028285165.1. GTDB lineage: Bacteria > Pseudomonadota > Alphaproteobacteria > Rhizobiales > JANQQB01 > JANQQB01. The sequence goes on along the minus strand of JANQQB010000003.1, from coordinate 1,700 downwards.
ATCCGCTGCCGCTTCGATGGCAACCGGTGTGACGGGCCACCAATACATCACGGCGCCACCAGATTGGCGGATTGCTGCGGTTTGGCATCCGCGGCCCTGCTGTAGAACGGCCGCGGCGCGGCAGCGGGCTCCTTTTCGGCTCCGATGTCGGCGATCACATCGATATCCGGCCAATCCATGTCGACGAGGTGCAGGTCATTCGCATCGCCTGAGCCGAAGCATATCGCGGTGCGTCCCGATCCGACGGCGACACCTTGAAACCCGGCAAGGGCGGTTGTGATGTCTGTGGCCGCAATCGTCCGCGGCGCGGATTGCGGTTGTCGTGTCATCCCGTCGAAAAACTGCAGGACGACGTCACCGCGTCCGGCGTCGACGATGGCCGCGATCGCTCCGCTGTGCCGGTCCGGCACCGCCCGGGCGAGCGCTTCCGGGACGGTCACGCCGATGCACGGGCAAGCAAGGGCCAGCGCCAAGCCGCGTGCCGCGGCCACGCCGGTTCGCAATCCGGTAAAGCTTCCTGGTCCGACATTGACGGCGATGCGATCGACGTCGCTTTGTTTCAGCGCGGCTTGTTCGAGGGCGCTGTGGATAACATCGAAGAGGATTTCCGCGTGCCCGCGGCCAATCGTGCGGCGCTCTGAAAACCGGGCGCAGGGCCCGGCCGGGCGATCGACGCGGATCGACGCGGCGCACAGGGACGAGGCGGTATCGACGGCAAGAACGATCATGTCCATGCCATATACAGGGCCGGCGCCGTCATGGCGACAGCCAGTTTTTGTGGAGGCGGGCCGAGCCCGGTTTGACCGGGCCGCGGGGTCCGACAGTCAACCGGATCAGACGACCGGGCGGACTTCCTGAACGTCCGGCAGGAAGTGCCGCAGAAGGTTCTGGATGCCATGCTGCAACGTTGCCGTCGACGACGGACAGCCGGCGCAGGCGCCGCGCATGTGCAGGTAGACGACGCCGTTCTCGAACCCCTTGAAGGTGATGTCGCCGCCGTCCTGGGCGACGGCCGGGCGAACACGCGTGTCGAGCAGTTCCTTGATCATACCGACGGTTTCGGCGTCGGATTCTGCAAAGAACTCTTCTCCGTCGTCATCGCCTGCCGATTCTGCAGCGCCATCGTTGATGACCGGTGCACCGGACATGAAGTGTTCCATGACCGCGCCCAGAATGGCCGGTTTGAGATGCTGCCAGTCCGTATCGTCTTTGGTCACCGTGATGAAGTCGTATCCGAAAAATACGCCTTCGACGCCTTCGACGGCGAACAGTTTCGTCGCCAGAGGGGAATTCGCGGCTTCTTCGGGGGCCCGGTAATCGACCGTCCCGGTTTCCAGGACCACCTTGCCGGGCAGGAATTTAAGCGTTGCAGGATTAGGCGTTGCTTCGGTCTGAATGAACATGCTCGTCCTCGCAGAACGGTCAGGATGCCGGGAGCCGAAACAGTATCACGGCACGTCCTCGGCATCACTTAGTTTAGAAAGATTCTAAGGTCAATAATTAGGGTTTTTGCGCGCGGTTGGCAAGGCCCTTGCGACCGCCGGGCGCGGCTCTAGAGCATTGTGTAATTAGCTTGACCCATTTGATGTGCCAGATCAGACCGTTCGGCGAGGCAAACAGCGCAGCGCGATCGCAACGGCGATGTTTCGCCGTTGCCCTTTGCCTGGCAAATCGGAAACATCCGATTTGCTCTACATCGG
>JANQQB010000173.1 GCA_028285165.1 Rhodobiaceae bacterium | reverse complement strand
GCGTGCCATAGAAGAATGCGCCGCGCTCCTGGAGAAGGTCCCCGATATCGGGCACCGGACCAACGGTGCCCCGGATCCCGGCATCACGGCACCGAAACTGCTCTGGCTCGCTCGCCACGAACCGCATAGCCTCGACCGGGCGATGCTGTTGATGCTGCCGAAGGACTATGTCCGCCTGGCCTTGACCGGTGACGTCGCCAGCGAGCCGACGGATGCCGGCGGCACCGAATTGTTCGATGTCGCCGCCGGTCGCTGGGATGCCGACCTCTGCGCCGCCGCGGGCTGGGACAAATCCCGCCTCCCCCCGGTGATCGACACCTGGCAGGCAGCGGGAAATGTGCGCGCCGCCCTCGCCGAACGCTGGGGGTTCCGGAATAAGGTGACGCTGGCCGCCGGTGCCGGCGACAACATGGCGGCGACGATCGGCGTCGGCGCGGCCCGTCCGGGCGACGGCGTGATCACCATCGGAACGTCCGGCGTCGCCTGCCTCGTCGATGGCACGTTCCATCCGGCACCGGACAAAGCCGTGTTGACCAGTGCCCACGCCGCCCCGGGCACGTTCCTGTCCATGGGCGTCGTGATGAGCGCCACCGCATCGCTCGATTGGGTGGCGCGTCTGACGGGCAAGCCCGCGGCCGAACTCGCCGGACTGGCGGAAACGGTCCTACAGGAGGATCGCACCGGCGATGCCCCGCTGTTTCTTCCCGCGCTGACCGGCATCCGCACACCGCTCGGACGGCCGGACATGACCGGCCGCATACATGGCCTGCGCCCGTCGACGGACCCTGCCCTCTTGGCCTTTGCGACACTGGAAGGCGTGGCGTTTCAAATCGCCGATTGCGTCGAGGCTCAGACCGCCGCAGGCGTACCGCTGGAGCGACTGGCAATCGTTGGCGGTGGCGCTCGAAGTCGGCTCTGGGTGCGCATGATCGCATCGTTGCTTGATCGGCCCGCCGGCCTGCCGGATCAGGCCCCGGTCGCTGCGGCGCTGGGAGCCGGGCGCCTCGCCCGGGTCGCCGCCGGCCTCGACGACGCGATCGCTCTCCCCGCTCCGATGCCGTCAATACCGGAAACGATTGGGCCGGATCCGACCCTGGCTGACCGGCTTGGCAACCGCCGCCGCCGGTTCCAGGATTTGTTGCCGGAGGACCGCATCGAGCAGTGAAGGCGCATGCGGTCGAGCAGACCGTCGCGCAGCGTGATCGAGACATCGCGGGACCAAGGCGATCAGCCCTTCGAACCGGACTGATCGTCGAGATCACGGCGTTCGGCCGGACCGTTCCGCTTCGGCATGACCGCGCCGGAAAGGCCCGCGCCATGTCCGTCAGTTGATCGTGATCTCCACACGCCGGTTTTGCGCCCGGCCCTGACTGGTCTTGTTGTCCGCGATGGGCTCGGCTTCGCCCTTTCCGACCGTCGTGTAACGGGGTGCATCGGGAGCACCGGCTTTCACCAGCCAATCTTTCACGGCCAGTGCGCGCCGGCGGGAAAGATCGCGGTTATACGCCGCCTTACCGGTCGAATCGGCGTGGCCTTCGATCATAACGCGGGGCGCGGCACGACTTTCCAGTTCGTAGACAAGCTTGTGGAGTTCCGGCTCCGCCTCCTTGCGGATGCGGGAACTGTCGAAGCCGAAGAGCACATCCGCCTCGAATGTCTTTTTGGTCGGCCTGACGGGCGGCGGTGGCGGCGGCAACTCAAAAGGAATGGTCGGGGGGATCACGGTCGGGCCCAGCAGCGGCTCTTCCGGTTCGTCGGGAAGATCCAGCGGATCCTCCGGGATCAGCCTGACTTTGACCCATCCCCAATGTCGTTCGATCCCGATATTGGGTGTGGACCACCCTTCGCCCGGTTTCATGCCGAAGGACGCCGATCCCAGCTTGATGTCCAGCAACGCGGCGCCCCAGGGGTTCAGACCTTCGAGGATCTTCAACCAGACACCGCTGATACTCGGGCCGGATCCACCTGTCGGCCCGGACGCGCCGCCGGTTCTCATGATGGCTCCCTTGCCGTCAATGTCCTCGAATGTGGTGGGTCGCGTGCTTCGGAACCGTTTGAAACTCGGCTTCAGGTTTTCGCTGTAGGACACCGGCGCAACCGATCCACCGCCGCCGCCACCGTAAAATGCCAGGATACTCGTTGTTCCCGACTCGACGTTGCGCAGCCTGAAATGCATGAAACCCGCTGTAATGAACTCGCCACCGCTTAAACTGCGAACCAGCGCAACATCCCACTTCGATGAACTTATCGGCATGAAATCACCCTCATATAAATTTTGCGTTTTCTACATAGGTACCAATTTTTCAGTGTAAAGACTGGGGATGTCCGCAATCGTTTAGGGGCCAGCGATCGCATCGGAATGGTGGATGTGGTTGTAGTAAAAAACGCGGCGGTCACGCCGCCGTGTGTACGCCTGGCTCAAACAAGCTCAAGGGAAAGACCGAGCCTGCGCCTCTCTTATCCGCGATCCTCGTTTTGCGGAGAAAGCCCGAGGATCGAGGACAGCAAATGGTTGATTTGAGGGTTAAGCGGCCGCCCGAAACGTATTGATGTCTTCCATGACCTTCAGCGCGACCGGTTCGAATGCCCGCACGAAATCCATGTCGACCTTGCCGGTCATGGAAAAGAGCTTCTTGATCGCGGTGTCTGGATCGACAGGCTCGGTGCCCGCCCGCCGGTCGACGCAATCCGCGAAGATGTCGATGATCGTCAGCATCCGGACCGGATCGCTTATGGCGTCACCGGAGAGCTTCTTGGGATAGCCTGACCCGTCAAGCAATTCGTGGTGCTGATAGACCATCTTCTGGGTGACCGGGTCCCAGCCGCCGTCGTTCATGAGAATTTCCAGCCCGAAGGTCGGATGCTGGAAGATCAGCGCCTGATCCTTGAACGACAGCGGGCCGTCGCCATCGAGCACGTCCGTCGGGATCTTCGCCTTGCCGACATCGTGCATCAGGGCACCGCGCACCACACGCACCTTGTCCCGGTCGGTGAACCCAAGATGCTCCGCAAAGGCGAGCATCAAACCGGCCACATGAAGCGTATGGCGGAACGTGTAGGAATGGTGATTGTTGACGGCGGTCAGCCAATCCAGGGTCGACCCGGTCGCCACGGCCCGGCAGATATCAATCGCGTCCTGGTCGATATGGCGCTTGGAGATCTTCTTTTCCGCTCGCACCACACGGGCAAGCGCCGAAAGCGTCAAGAAACTGTTCTGCGACGCTTCAAGGCAGGGCTTCGGTTCGAGCAGGCGATCCCGCTCGAAGGCGGGCGAGGCCCGCACGATCGCTTCGAACAGGTCATTGAAAGCGAGCGGACGGGAAACGGTCTGAGTCGAATCCTCGTCATTGAGCTTGATCCGCGACAATTGGGCCGCCTTTTCGACGACAAAGACCTTTGGCACACCATCCGCCTTCGTCACCTTACAAAACTTCTGGAAACGACCGACGGCCTGATCATTATTCAGGTCGATGTCAACAATCAGAACGGGAAAATTACTGACATTATCGATCTGAGTTGATCTTAGTGACCGTTCCGTGACGAAAAATCTCTTTTTCAGCTCACTGATAACCGGTTTGCTTTCTCCAGCGCGATCACTAAGCAAAAAGACGCGGCATTCCATGGGCACTACCAAATTATTGGCACTCTTTTTCGGGTACCTGATTCGATTCACCTACTTGAATAGCCGAAATGAATGAACAAAGTCGCAAATACTTGATATAGCAATTCGAATTTCGACAGATTTTCGTCGACCCAACAGCAATGTGAAGCCCCGAAGTGTAGAACCAACGCTCACTACTGCCAGAAAAGCGTTGCGGCACATGTTCTTCAAACACTGCACAATCATGTTTTCAAAACGATTGTCGACACAAACGGAAACCCCGCCTGACCGGCGGGGTTCCAAGCAATCGGCAGCGCAAGGTCTCGGCACCGGCCCGTGCAATACCGACGTTTATGACTGCGTGACGGCCTATCCGGCCTTCTTGACGGCTTTCGGCAAGTCGTCCGCCGTTCCCCATTCGGCCCAGGACCGGTGATAGGTCCGGATCTGGGGGAAGCCGATCAGGCGCAGCGCGAAATAGGAATGCGCCGAAGCCAGCCCGTTCTGACAATGCACCACGATCGTGTGGTCCGGCATGACGCCGTGTTCCGCAAAATGCGCCCGCAGGGCATCGCCCGATTTCATTGTCTTGTCGGCGTTCAGGTTTCCTTTCCAGGGAATGCTCAGCGCCCAGGGAATGTGTCCCCGTTCGAAGGCCGCGGTCGGGCGCACGTCGATCACCAGGGTCTGGGGATCGTTGCGGCGTTCCAGGATCCAGTCCGCCGTGGCATGACGGCGCGATGTCAGGGCGGGTGCGAAACGTTGCCGTTTGATCGGCCGCACTTCGCCTTGCTCAAGCGTCTCTTCGGCCGCTTGCCAGGCCTGGAGCCCGCCGTTCAGCAGGCTGACCCGCCGGTGTCCCATATATTCAAGCAGCCAGAACATGCGCGCGGCATGAAATCCGCCCTTGTCGTCGTACAACACCACATGCCTGCCGGCCGCCACGCCGAGGTCGCCAAGCATCGTTGCGATCTCGGCCATCGGGCGCAGCGCGCCGTCGATCGGTGAATCCGGATCGGCCACCGCATCCGGGTCGAGCTGCCGGGCGCCGGGTATGTGACCATCGACGAAGGCCGAATTCGGCCGGACGTCGACGACGACCATCGTTCCCGCCTCCAGCCCGGCCGCCAGGTCGGCCGGCGACACCAGAAGATGCGGGTTGGTGTAAGTCTCCGCCACGGCGGGGACGTTCGGAGCGCTCATGGCCGCAACGACGGCGAGTGCGCGAAGGGGATGCATACTCATCATTAGCCTCGCAAAAATGGAGAATGTGCGACCGATCAGGCCGGTTGCGGCACGATGCGCAGATACGGTTTCGGCGCCTTCCAGCCGTTCGGATAGAGCGCCTTGGCGTCTTCGTCGGACACCGACGGCACGATGATCACGTCCTCGCCCTGACGCCAGTCGGCAGGCGTGGCCACCTTGTGCCGATGGGTCAATTGCAGGGAATCCACCACCCGCAGGATCTCCCGAAAATCGCGTCCCGTCGTCATCGGATAGGTGATCATCAACTTGATCGTTTTGTCGGGACCGATGACGAACACGCTGCGGACGGTCTGGTTGTCGGCGGCGGTGCGTCCGTCGGCCTGCGTGCCGGCCGATGCCGGAAGCATGCCGTACAGCTTGGCAACGGCGAGCTCCGGATCGGCGATCAGCGGATATGTCAGAGACACGCCCTGTGTCTCTTCGATGTCCTTCGACCATTTCCGGTGGGTTTCGATCGGATCGACACTGATCCCGATCACTTTCACGTTACGCTTGGCGAATTCGGGCACCAGGCGGGCCATCGCGCCGAGTTCCGTTGTGCAGACCGGAGTGAAGTCTTTCGGGTGGGAAAACAGCACGCACCAGCCGTCTCCGATCCATTCGTGGAAGCGGATCGTGCCTTCGGTCGTCTGTGCCGTAAAGTCCGGCGCCATATCGCCCAGGGTTTTTTGCATTGGGATTCTCCGGTTCAAATCTTATTCTATGCGGATGCACCGAGCGGGGTCCGCGGTCAGATCCTGTCGGCCGGCGGGAGTGCAATGACCGGCCGAGCGGTGCGGGGCGCCCGGGTTCGATGGCCGGCTTCTACGGCGGGACGCAATCGCGAGACCTGAAGAAAACCGATTGTTTTTATGAAAACTGATCCCGAATGTTTCGTTTGATCGAAAACCTGGTCGATCCCGACACCCGGATCGTCCGCCGGGACGGCGTGTCCGTGCGGGTTTCGCCAAAGGCGATGCAGGTGTTGCAGACTCTGCGTGAGGCCGAAGGCGCGGTCCTGTCCCGACAGGATCTCATGGAGCGCGTCTGGCCGGACGTCACGGTCGGCGAGGAAGTCCTGACCCATGCGATCGCCGAAATCCGCAAGGCGCTCGGCGACACACCGCGCAACGCCCGGATCGTCGAGACGGTGCACAAGGCCGG
>JANQQB010000170.1 GCA_028285165.1 Rhodobiaceae bacterium | reverse complement strand
GTCGCCAAGGCCTTCCGTCGGGATCCCGTGGGCCGCAAGCGCGGTCTCCGCGGCCGCGGCGTCGTCGATCCGGCAGGCGACCTTTTCGACCCTGCAATTCGCGCGTGAAGCGGTGCCGTTCGGCACCTGTTTCATGTGCCAGCACAGAACCCGCGATCTTGTCTGGCAAGAAGAGCTCATGACCCATGCCAACGGCGCGGTCGGGATTGCCGGCATTCTGGCCGGCGTGCCGGATCCGGAGATTGCAGCCAATGGATATGCGCGTCTGTTCGCGGACGGCCGGGTGATTTCCATCGATGGCGGCTGCCGCGTGGAAACGGGAGGGGCATCCGCGCCGCTGATCCTCTTGACGCCTGATGCGCTCGCGGCCCGGTATCCCGGTATCAACCTGTCGGCGACGCCCAGCGGCGCCTTTGCCGGTATGCAGATACGGGTTGCCGATTTGGGCCGCGCGCGATCATGCGTCACGGCCGGTGGCCTGACATGTCGTGACACCGAAACCGGCATCGCGGTCGGGCCGGAGGCGACCAGCGGCGCCATTCTGGAGTTTGTCGGTCCCTGACCGATCAAGCCGGCCAGGGCGGGCCGCTGCGCCGGCGTTGGGCGGCCTTACCGTCAACGCGCCGCCTTGACCTGGCCGCCGGCATCGCCAGAGGCAATGGCGCGCATCAAGGCGCGCCGGTCTCCGGTCGTGCCGGGAAGCCCGATTCCGGTTTCCACCGCAAACGTCCCGACATAGGCTCCATCGAACAGGCTGCGGCCATCGGCGAAATCGGCAAGACGGGCCTCCGGATCGAACGAATGGCCCAGCCCCGAGACCCGGAAGAACGGCGCGTCGGCGACCGGATCGAGATAGCCTTCGACGGAAAGCCGTTGCAGCGGACCGGCGGCGCCGACAAACCGGCCCGGCGTCACGGTTTGGGCTTCGAAGGCGGAGCCGATGGCCCGGCCCAGAACGGTCACGAACGTGCCGGGTTCAGGCGCCTCGGTGCCCGACGGCAAGATTAAGGGGCGACCGCCCATCGATCGGCTGGAAAGTCCGGTCGTAACCGCGACGTCGCCGGCAATAACCGACAAACCGTCTTCGGTCAGCCGGTCGATGCGCGTGGCGACGACGGCTGATCCCTGCCACAGGCCCGAAACGGCGACACGGGCGCCGGCATCGAACTCGGCCGGCGCGCCCGGCTCGAGCCGCACCTCAACGCCGGCAACGCGCAAGATGCCTGCCTCGCGATCGATGATTTCGGTGCGACCGATCAGCGGGTGGGTGATGTGGACGCGTCGGGCCAGCAGGCCGTCGGTCCGCGCTTCCGCCTCCAAAGTCAGGCTCTGGCCGATCGCCAAGGCGGTTTCGGGGGCCGGCCCAAAAGCATTTGTGATGGCGGTCTGCGCGTCCGTCTCCACGCGCAGCCCGTTTATCATCAGGCTGCTGAAATCGGTCAGCGTGCCGACAATACCGGTGCCGCCGATCCCGCCCTGTGCCGGTCTCGTCGGGCTGTTTTCCGGCCAGGCCGGGCCCGAGGCAGCACCGAAAAGACCGGTGCCGAGGGCAGCGATCACGGCGCGTCGGTCAATGTGAGTCATGTCTGGTTTCCATCCCCCGAGTCATCCGATCCCGGTTTTTCCGAGGCCTCGTCTTCCCGATAGAAAAACACGCCGAAGCGGAAGCGTTCGGTGCCGTCCGGGTCTTCCTTGTCGGAGGCCTGTCGTTCGTTTGCGAGGCGATTGAGCCGAACCAGCGCGTCGGTTCCCAATTCGCGTGCGATTGCTTCAATCTCATCCACTGAAGCGGAGCGCAGCCTGTTGTAAAACACAGCGCGTTCCATGAAGCGCGGGTCGTCGGCCAGCAGATTGTCGACGGCTGCGGAGATGTGGTCTCCGACATTTTCCGCAAAGAAGAAGACTTTCTGATCCTGGTCGCCCGGCCCGATGAAGGCGTCCGAGCGGACCCGGACCATGCCGGTGTCCTCGTCGAGCGCGACAAGGTTCTGGCGGACCAGTTCGTCAAGGACGGTGCGCGGGCGAATGTCGCGCGACACCATCTGAACGAGGGTTTCAAAGCTCTGCCCCGTCTTGGCGGATCGCGGCAGCGGCACGGGTTGGCCCTCAGCATCGATTAGGTCCGGGTCGGCGAGCCAGTGTCCGAGCACGGATGCGATCGTCGTCACCTTCTGCTCGGCCGCTTCGCGATCCGACCGATCGGCGTTGCGCATCGCGCGCACGTCGCGCCGGTGCACGCCGGTCAGCATGCTGATGCGGCTGTCGGTCGAGCGCTGATCATCGAGCCGGAATTCCTCATCCGCCACATCGACATAGATCTGCTTGATCATCCGATAGAGCGCCGGCGCGGTGATGCCCTGAGCGATCATCGCGCGGATCTGTGGACGCAGAAGCCCCTGTATTGCCTTGGAAAACGCCTTTGTTGCGGCGTCGAAATCCTGTTCCGCCATGGCACCATTTTAGGTTTCGTGGAAAAAATGTCCACACACTTATTGACACGCTCCACCGGTCCGCCATTTACCGGTGCGTACCTTGTGGGAAAATTTCACACGAACTCAGGAGACTTACCATGAGAACATTGCTGGCGATGGGCTTTGCCCTGATGATGACCGTTGCCGGTCACGCATCCGATGCCAAGAAGGCGGACCTTGTCGACACGGCGATCGCCGCCGACCAGTTCAAGACCCTGGTCGCAGCCGTCCAGGCGGCCGACCTGGTCGAGACGCTCAAGTCGCCGGGACCGTTCACGGTCTTCGCGCCGACCGATGAAGCCTTCGCCAAACTGCCGGAAGGCACGGTGGAAACGCTTCTCAAGCCTGAAAACAAGGACCAGCTTGTCGCCGTCCTGACCTATCACGTGGTGCCCGGCGCCGTGATGTCGACGGACCTCGCCGGCAAGAAGCTCGATGCCAAGACCGTGCAGGGCCAGACGATTGCCGTCGACGCCACCGGCAGCGGCGTCAAGATCAATGATGCCAATGTCGTGGCGGCGGATGTCGCGGCAACCAACGGCGTCATCCACGTCATCGACACGGTCATCCTTCCGAAATGACCGAAACGAACGCCCCGGCAGACCCTGCCGGGGCGTTCGTCCTTTTGAGAGACAGACAGGATTTTCAGGAGGTTGAAGTGACGAACTTCCAGACCTTTTCGTTCACCGCGTTGAGCGAGACCGATCTCATCGACGGCGGGATCTCGGTCGGTGTCATGTTTGCCGCGCCGGAAGCCGCGTCCCTGACGATCGACGTTGAGGACGGGGAGCGCTTTTTATCGGGCGACAGCATTGTCAACGAGTTTGCGACCGACCGCATCGGCCAGGAGGCCGCGATCCTCTTGGACGGTGAGGACATCGGCACTGGCGGCAAGATCTACGCCGAGCGGGTTTGGACGCTTGTGGGATCGGACGGCAAGACCTATTCGCTGGTCGAAATCGAGCAGGAACACAGCACCAAAGACTATTTTACATTTTTCGGCGATGTGCCGCCGGCGGGCACCGACCTGACCGTAACGTCGTCATCGAACGTCACTTTCTTTTCGCGCATCGACTATCCGAATCTGTCGGCTGGACCGGCCCCGCAGCCGAACATCGTCGACATCGCGGCAGGCTCCGACGACTTCAACATTCTGGTGATGGCGCTGACGGCGGCGGGGCTGGTCGAGACCGTGCGCGACGCCACCGACATCACGGTGTTTGCGCCGACGGACGCCGCGTTCACGCAATTGGCGATCGATCTCGGCTTCGACGGCGACGCGACCGACGAAGACGCCGTGTTCGGTTTCATCGCCGGGGCGCTGGCCGATCTCAACAACGGCGATGCGATCCCGCTTTTGACCGACATCCTGCTCTATCATGTGTCGCCGGGCGCCAAGACGGCGGCCGAAGTTGACGCGCTCGACGCGGTACCGACCCTGTTGACCGGTGCCACGTTCGGGTCGGAAGGCACCGAACTGGTGGACAACGAGCCGGATATCGCCAACCCGAACATCGTTGCTGAAGATATCGGCGCCTCGAACGGTACGATCCAGGGCATCGACCGGGTTCTCATCCCGATCGATATTCCCGGGAACGAGCCGCCGCCGAACATCGTCGATATCGCGGGCGGTTCCGATGACTTCAACATTCTGGTGATGGCGCTGACGGCGGCCGGCCTGGTCGAGACCGTGCGTGAGGCCACCGACATCACCGTGTTTGCCCCGACCGATGCCGCGTTCACGCAATTGGCGATCGACCTCGGCTTTGACGGCGACACGACCGACGAAGACGCTGTGTTCGGCTTCATCGCAGGGGCGCTGGCGGATCTCAACAACGGCGATGCGATCCCGTTGCTGACCGACATCCTGCTCTACCATGTGTCGCCCGGCGCCAAGACCGCGGCAGAGGTCGATGCGCTCGATGACGTGCCCACACTCTTAACCGATGCCAGGTTCGGATCGGAAGGCACCGAACTGGTCGACAACGAACCGGATGTCGCCAATCCGAACATTGTCGACGAGGACATCGACGCATTGAACGGGACGATCCAAGGCATCGACCGGGTGCTTCTGCCGATCGACATTCCGGGCAATGAGGTCGATCAGGAGATTGCCGGCACGAACCGGAACGACGATCTGAGCGGCGCCAACGGGGATGACACGATCCTCGGTTTTGCAGGGCGCGACTGGCTGAAAGGCGAAGGCGGCGACGATACGATCCTCGGGGGACGCGGTCGCGATCACATCGATGGCGGCGACGGCAACGACCACCTTTTCGGCGGCAATGGCCGGGACACGATCGAAGGCGGGGCCGGCAATGACAAGATCGAGGGGGGGGCTGGGCCGCGACTTCTTGTCCGGCGGTGAGGGCGACGACCACCTGACCGGCGGTCTCGGCGGAGACTGGTTCGATTTCCGCACGATCAGCGGCGACGACGTCATCAAGGATCTGTCCCGGTTCGACGAGGTCTTTCTTTCGAAGACGGAATTCAGCGACTTTGACGCTCTGCTCGATGCCGTGACCGCGGATGGCAACGGCGATGCGGTGATCGCTGCCGGCTCCGGCTCCATCACGCTCGCCGGTGTCGATGCGGATCGGATCAACGAAGACAATTTCTTCTTCGTTTGACGCATCTCTGCGGGACGCGCCGCATGCCGGTGCGTCCCGTCGAACCCATTTCGGCCTTTTCCTGCGCCAGGACGACTGCCTCTTCAGGCCCGTTTTGCCGGTCTCCACAACCTTGGGTCCGGTTGAAAAATCAGTGAAATGACAAGACAATGGCCGTAAATTGGTGTAGCGCTCGCGCACTAATTGATTGGTGGCGGCCAAAATAACCGGGTAATCATACCCCTGTCGGTCCTTGTCTTGTGTAAACGGCGTGTCGTGACCTGTCATTCGGCCCTCATCAGACCCCTTGCGGTTCTCGGCCTGCTCGTCCTGGTCCTCGGTCCCGGCATGACCAGTCCATCGGCGGCCTTCGAGCTCTTCGGGTTCCGGTTTTTCGGTGACGACGAGGCAGCCGACGAGACCGAGGGACTGATCGATCCCAAACGCTATGCACTGGATTTCGTGGTCGAGGGCGACGCGGTTGAAGACGGCGTCCGCGGCGCGTCGCAGCTCTGGCTCGGTCGCGACCGGCCGGTTGCGGGCTATGCCGGCCTCTTGACCCGCGCCAAGGCGGATTACCGGCGCATTACCGCAGCCCTTTACAATGCCGGGCATTACGGCGGTTCGGTTTCGATCACCATTGGCGGGCGCCAGGCAGCGGATCTCAGGCCGGATGCCCGTTTCGCCGAAGTGCCGAGCATTGTCGTGCGGGTCGATCCCGGACCGGCCTACGCGTTCGGCGCGGTCACGATCGAAAACCAGGCACCTGTCCCGCTCGATGAAGACGATCTTGTGGAGACCATGCAGGAGATCGGGCTCAGCCCGGGCGAGCCGGCCCGCGCCGGCGTGGTGCGCCGGGGGCGTGCGCTGCTGCTTGAAGCATGGCGCGAACAAGGCCATCCCAAGCCGATGATCGCGACACAGCGCGTGACGGCGAACCACCGCGAACGCAGCCTGGCGGTCCGGTTGCGCGTCGAACCGGGCCGACCGGCAACGTTCGGTGCCGTGACGGTGGAGGGTGCGGAGCGCATGGATCCGGAATTCCTCGCCCGCCAGACCGGCATTCCCGAAGGCGAGCCTTTCGATCCCGATGACCTCAAGAAGGCTCGACAACGCCTCAATCGGCTCGACGTATTGTCCACGCTCAAGATCGAGGAAGCGGAGGCGATCGGCGCCGACGGCGCGCTGCCGATCACGGTCATCGTACGGGAACGCAAGCGCCGCCGGGTCGGGGCGGGCGCGACGGTGTCGTCGGTCGACGGCGCCGGACTGCAGGCGTTCTGGATGCACCGGAACCTGTTCGGCAAGGCCGAACGTCTCCGGATCGAAGGCGAAGTGGCCGGTCTCGGCCAGAGCATCGAAGCCGATGAATTCGACTACCGGTTCCAGGCCGCCTTTACCCGGCCCGGCTTGTGGCATCCCGATTTCGACCTGACGGCGCGTCTGACTGGGCTGCGCGAATTCAACGACACGTTCGAACAAACGACCATCGAAGGCGCCGCGGAGGGAACCTACTTCTGGTCGGACAAACTGACTTTGAAGGCGGGGCCCAGCGTCAAGTTCGGCGAATACGACGATGCCTTCGGCGTCCGGGATCTGAAGACGATCGGGTTTACCGGTTCTGCGGTCTATGACGTCCGCGACGACAAGCTGGATGCCAAGAAGGGCTTTTTCATTGCTGCCGACGCCTTCCCGTTCCACGAACTGGAATTCGGCAATTCCGGGGTGCGTTTCGATCTGGAAGGCCGGACCTACTTTTCGTTCGGAGAAGACGAACGGTTCACGCTTGCGGCGCGTACCCGCCTCGGTTCGCTGCTCGGACCGCCGCGCCCTGAAACCGCCTCGGACCTTCTCTACTTTACCGGGGGTGGCGGTTCGGTGCGCGGCTACGGTTTCAAGACGATCGGCGTGACCGAAGCCGACCGGACGGTGACCGGCGGCCGGTCACTGCTGGAGGGGTCGCTGGAGGCAAGGTTCCGGGCGACCGACACGATTGGCGGCGTGGTGTTCGCGGATGCCGGAACCGTCGGGTCGGACAGCCTGGTCGACTTCTCCGACGATGTCAGCATCGGCGTCGGTGCGGGCTTGCGCTACTTCACCGGTATCGGTGCCCTTCGCCTCGACATTGCCGTACCGCTCGACCGGGGGCCGGATGATCCGCCGGTCGCCTTTTACGCCGGGATAGGACAATCCTTCTGATGCACCGCTTTCTTGTCCACTGTCTCATCGTGTGTGCCGGCCTCCTTCTGCTGGGAGTCGGGCTGCGCGCCCAGGATGCGGAAAAATCGGCGTTGATCCGGTTCGTCGAAGAACAATTGTCGGCGCCCAACCGGCAGATCAGCCTGAACGGCCTCGACGGGGCGCTGTCGTCCGATGTCGTGCTGGAAAGCATTACGATCGCCGACCAGCAGGGCATCTGGCTGCGCATCGAAAACCCGCGTCTGGTCTGGACCCGGTCCGCGCTGCTTGGCGGCCGGCTTGCAATTGACGAACTGAGCGCGGAGCGCATCGACTTCATCCGCAAGCCGCTTGCCGATGAGAGCCTGCCGTCACCCGAGGCCCAGCCGCTCAGCATTCCGGAACTGCCGATTGCCGTCGAACTGGAGCGCCTGTCGGTCCCGGTGATTGCCTTCGGCGCGGAGGTTTTCGGCCTGCAATCGGAAGCCAGCCTCGATGCCCGGATGATCCTGTCGGGCGGATCGCTCGACCTGGCGCTCGACATCGATCGGCTCGGCGATGTTCCGGGAACGCTCGACGCAGACGTGCGCTATGACGCAGCCGGTCCCCGCCTCGCGCTCGATGTTACCGTCAGCGAGGCGCAGAACGGCATGATCGCCAATGCGCTCGGTTTGCCGGGCACACCGCCGGTCGCGCTTACGGTGGCCGGTGATGCGCCCCTGGAGGAGCTCACCGTTTCGCTCGATCTGGATGTGGATTCCCGCGCCGTGCTCGACGGTCGTCTCGCCTTTTCGCGTTCGGAAGACAATCTGCTGGCCCGGCTCGATGCCGAAGGACCGATCGCCACGCTGTTTCGCGATGACGTGCAACAGGTGCTTGGCGACGACACTCGGCTCGCTGCCGATGTCGTTTATGCCGAGGACGGGGCCGTTTCGATCACCGGGTTCGAGGCAAACAGCGGCGCCTTTTCGGTCTCCGGTGCGGCCGGTCTGGCGCCCGACGGGTTTCTCACGCGCTTGGTTGTCGACCTTGCTCTCAACGATCCTTCCGGTCGTCGGATCGTGCTGCCGTCCGAGGCGGATCCGGTTTCGCTTGATCGGCTCGCGCTCGCGGTCCGCTACGATACGGACCAGGCCGATGCGTGGTCGGCCCTGTTGTCGGTGACGGAGGCCCGCTCCGGCGACCTGTCGATCGGGGCGTTGTCGCTTTCCGGCGACGGCGCGGCTCGCAACATAAGGCGGCCGGAGGCGCGCTCGGTGAGTTTCCGGCTTTCGGGCCGCGCCGAGGGCTTCAGAACCGACGATCCGGCGCTGGCCCAGGCGCTTGGAGAGCGTGTCGATCTTTCCGCTTCCGGTGACTGGGCCACCGGCATGCCGCTGCGGCTTGCCGACCTTACCGTCACCGGAAACGATGTCACCGTGCGTGCCAGCGGCACCTTTGCGGATAACGCGTTTGACGGTGAAGCGCGGGTGGCGGCCGGCGATCTCAGCCTGTTCGCACCGTTCGCCGGCCAGGATCTTGCAGGCGCGCTGGACGTGGCACTGCGCGGTCGCGTCGAGCCGCTCAGCGGCGCCTTCGATGTCACCGCGGACGGGACCACCCGGAATCTGGCCATCGGCAATGCGTCGGTCGATCCCCTGTTCGTCGACGAAACGGTGCTTTCCGGCGGCATAGCACGCACGACCGAGGGACTGGCCTTTGACGATTTTCGGCTTGAGGCGACGGGATTGCAGGTTACGGCGAACGGTCGTTTTGCTTCCGACACTGCCGACCTGACCGCGACGGCGCTCTTGCGCGATGTCGGGCTCATTCGCGAGAACTCTTCCGGCGCCGTCCAGGTAACGGCGAGCGTCAGGGGCGACGCGACGCCCTTTGAAACCAATCTCGACGTGTCGATGCCGAGCGGGCAGCTCATTGGCCGCTCGGTTCAGGACCTGGCGCTGCTGCTCGCCGGTCGCGCCGACGGGCAACGCTTCGACGGAGCCTTGTCAAGCCGGGGCTTCTTCGATCGGGCGGCCGTGATACTTGGCGGCGATATTGCGATTGCGGATGGCGGCTTCCGGATCACCGGACTGGCCGCCGAACTGGCCGGCCTCAGCCTTGCCGGTGACGTGGCGCAGGGCGCAGACGGTTTGTTTGACGGAAATCTGCGCCTCGATGCCCGCGACATCGCGCCGGCCGCAGCGCTGGCCCTGGTGGACGCGTCCGGTTCGGCGTCCGGTTCAGTGACTCTCGTCCCTGAGGCAGGTCAACAGACGGTGTCGGCGGAACTCGCTGCGCAGGCGCTGCGGTTTCAGGATGTGACGCTCGGACGCGCCGACCTGACCGCGCGGATCGCAGACGCCTTCGGCGTGCCCGCCATCGACGCCACTCTGGAAGGCGGCAACGGCCGCGTCGCCGGGTTCGACATGCGCACGCTGTCCGCACGCGCGGGAACAAGCGGCGACCGGACGGATTTCGATCTCGATGCGCGGCTGCGCGCGGTCGGTGAAACCGCCGTCGCGCTGAACGGATTCCTGGTGCGCGAGGCGGGCGGCACGACATCGATCACGCTGGAACAGGTGCAGGCCGACACGGCGATTGTGGATGCCCGGCTGAGCGAACCGGCGACAATCACCGTCGGACCGGACGAGACCGTGATTGCGCCGGCGGTGCTGACGATCGGCAGCGGTTCGGTGAGGATTGGCGGTCGCGTCGGCGACCAGCTCGATCTCGAGGCGGCGCTTTCAAATCTGCCGTTGCGCTTTGCCAATGCCTTCGTGTCCGATCTCGGCCTGGCCGGAACGCTTTCCGGAACGCTCGATGTCGCGGGCACCGCCGACAAGCCGAGCGGGACGTTTTCGCTGACGGGCGATGGTTTGACAGCACGCCCGCTCTCGGAAGCGCGGCTGACGCCGTTGTCCCTGTCGGCCGACGGTCGTCTGGCCGGCTCGTTGCTCGATCTGACGTCGGCAAATGTGCGCAATGGCCAAGGGCTGTCGCTCTCCGCTTCCGGAGCCGTGCCGTTCAGCGGGCGCGGTCTGAACGTGTCCGTCAATGGCGATGCGCCGCTGGCGCTTGCCCGTCCCTTCGTTGTCGAACGCGGCACCACCTTGGAAGGCCGGGCGCGCCTGCAGGCGAATGCGACGGGATCGATCGCCAACCCGCGGATCAACGGATCGGTCGCCGTCGCCGGCGGCGCGGTCACCGATCCGTTGTCGAATGTCCGGTTGCGCGACGTGACACTCAACGCGGCGCTTCAGGACGACGTGATCACCATATCGCGCGGCAGCGCCCGTCTTGTGCGAGGTGGTTCGATCGCGCTCGGCGGGCGCCTGGGGCTGACCGGAGACCTGCCGGCGGCCATGACGCTGGACCTGCAGCGGGCGGCCTATAGCGACGGCGAACTGGTGCGGGCGATCGCCAGCGGCCGGCTGACCATGACAGGCCCCGTGCTGAGAGATCTGCTGGTAGCCGGAACGGTTACGCTGGAGGAACTGGAGATCACCGTGCCGGAGACGTTCGGGTCGGGGCCGGAACTCCTGGATGTCGATCACGTTGCGCCGGACCGGGCGACCCGCGAGACGCTGGGCCGTCTTGCCCGTACATCGCCGTCGGCCGGATCGTCCGGCACCGGACGCGTCCGTCTGGACATTGAAGTGATCGCGGACCGACGGATCTTCGTGCGCGGACGCGGCCTCGATGCCGAACTGGGAGGACGCTTGCGTCTGCGCGGACCGACGACGGCGATCGAGCCGGAAGGCGGCTTTACGCTTCGGCGCGGCCGCCTCGACGTGATCGGCCGGCGCATCACGCTGGAAAGCGGCCAGGTCACGTTCGCCGGCGATCTCGATCCGGTGCTCGCCTTTGTCGCGCGCACGAATACGAGCGATGCCGTGGCCTTCATCAATCTGAGCGGGCGGGTGTCCGACCTCGAGGTTTCGTTTTCCTCCAGCCCGGAACTGCCGGAAGACGAGGTGCTGGCCCTGATTATCTTCGATCGCGGGATCAATGAATTGTCGCCGGTGCAGATCGCACGGCTGGCCGCTGCGGCGGCCGAACTCGCAGGCGGCGGAAACGCCAATGTCGTCGGATCGTTGCGTTCCGGGATCGGGCTCGACGACCTCGACGTCGTCGAAGACGACGATGGAGGGGCCGCCGTTCGGGCCGGAAAGTACATCAGCGACAATGTCTATGTCGGGGTCCAGGCCGGGCGCGAAACCGAGGCCAACATCAATCTCGACATTACCGATGACCTGACCGTGCGCGGTTCCGTGGAGACGGACGGCGATACAAGCCTCGGGATCTTTTTCGAAAGAGATTACTGAACGGTCGATCCGCGGCCTGCATTGTTTCGACCGAAAGTGTCGCGACGGTCGCATCCAGGTCGTCAAATGTGTATTCTCCTTGGCCAACAGGAACGGGCATCAAGTCCGTCGACGCCGCAAACGCCTGTCGGTCGCCGCCTCGTGCAGGCCGGCACAATGTGCTCGGGAGGACACAATGGCACTCTACATTGAAAACGCGCAGGTCTGGGACGGGATTTCGGACGAAACGGTCGCCGCAAGCGTCGTCGTCGAGGGAAACCGCATCAAGAGCGTGACACCGGCCGGTGCGGATGCCGGCTCTCTGCCGTCGGACCGGATCGACGGGACCGGCATGACCCTGATGCCCGGCATGGTCGAAGGCCATTGCCATCCCAGTTTCACCGGCATCAACGAGCCGCCGGAACTCGGCCGGATCTGTCCCGAAGAACACATGCTGCTCACGGCGCAGAACCTGAAACTGCTCTTTAGGCACGGCTTTACCTCGATTTTCGAGGCGGCTTCCGCCAAGCCGATGCTGGGGGTGACGGCGCGCAACGCGATCGAGGCCGGACTTCTGGTGGGCCCCCGCATGCGGGCCGGCAGCCCGGAGGTGACCACGACGGCGGGGCTCGGCGACGAGCGCAAGCGGCACATTCACCAGGAAAGTTTCGGCCTCGTTGCCGACGGTCCGGACGAGATGCGCCGCGTGGCGCGCGAATGCGTGCGCGACGGCGTCGACGTGATGAAGATCAACATTTCCGGTGACGAATTTGTCAGCCACGCCCGCGCGGAGATCACGCCGACCGAAGACGACGAACTGGCGGCCTTCGTCAAGGTGGCCCATGCCTTCGGCAAGAAGGTCGCGGCCCATGCGCGATCATCGCAAAGCGTGAAAATGGCTGTGCGGCACGGCGTCGACTGCATCTATCACTGCGACTTCGCCGACGAAGAAGCGCTCGACATGCTTGAATCCGTGAAAGACCGGATCTTCGTCGGTCCGGCCTTCGGGCTGGTGCACAATTGCACCAAGGAAGGTGAGCCGGCGGGCATCACGCCTGAGGTCGCGGAATCGCTGCACCTTTACCGCAAGTTCGACGCGACCTGCGCCACCTATCACAAGATCCGGGAGCGCGGCATCCGTGTGGTCGTCGGTGGCGATTACGGGTTTGCGGTGACGCCGATGGGCCAGAATGCCCGTGATATCGAACATTTTGTCCGCTATTTCGGCTATTCGCCGATCGAGGCGCTGCGCTGTGCGACGTCAATCGGCGCTCAGCTCATGGACATGGGCGACGACCTCGGTCAGGTCCGCGAAGGCTTCCTGGCCGACCTTTTGCTGGTGCGCGGCGATCCGACCCGCGACGTTTCGTTGCTCCAGCATACTGACAATTTTGCGATGATCATGAAGGACGGGGTCGTTTACAAGGACCCGCGGATCGGCGATGCCGGCTTCGATCGCGGACTGATCGCAGCGGAATAGGATCCGCACCGCGATCCGGTCGAATTTGAGCGGCCGTCATAACCCCAGTCGCTGCAGCGCGCCGTCGATCAGGGCGCGTTCCCGGTCCGGGAAGCGGAAGGCGCGGAAATAGTCGGCGCGTTTGAAGTCCGGCTGCTCGGAGCGGATGGCGGCAACATGCTCCAGGGCCTTGTCGCGGCGGCCGGCCAGTTCGTTGCACCAGGCGGCGACCGCGAAGATCTGGTAATGGGCGTTGGCCTCGCGCACGGCCCGGTCCGACCAGTCGGCGCCCTCGTCGCGGCGTCCGGTCAGGCACAGCATCTGGGCGCGCAGCGACAGAAAACCGAAATTCATCGGATCGTAGGGACTGAGGCGCCGGGCCCGATCGACCCGGTCGATGCCCTCCTCATAGCCGTCGGCAAACAGCAGGCCGTAGGCGAGCGAATAATGGCCCTGGGCAAAGTTCGGATTGAGCCGGACCGATTCCCTGAGGCGGTCGACGCCGAGGTCGAATTCGCCGGCAAGATTGTGCGCCCGTCCCAAGGCCCAATGGCCCTGCGGATCGCGCGGGTCCATTGCCAGGCTGCGATGGGCAAAATCGTAGGCGCATTTCAAATCGTCGTCGCGATCCGACCCGACGTTGAAGAAGGCCCGCTGCCAGTGGAGCAGCGACAGGGCCGACAGGGTCCGCGCCGATTCCGGATCGAGTGCGAAGGCCCGCTCGAGCAGCACCGAAGCCGGTTCCAGCGCCGTCGGACTGAAGCGGAACAGGTGGTGCGCCGCGCGGTGATAGGCACTCCAGGCGTCGAGCGAGTTTACCGGGCTGAGCAGGGCCCTCTCACGCTCTTTGATTTCGATCTCCGCTTCGACGGCTGCGGTGACAAGGTCACCGACTTCCGTCATCACGTCGAACAGATGCCCGACAGGGCGATCGAAGCGCTCGGCCCAGACTTCGCATTGCTGGACGGCATCGGTCAGCATGACCGTGAGGCGAAGACGGGACCCGTCAAAGGCGAGCGTACCCGACAGCACGTAGCGCACGCCAAGGCAGTGCCCGATGGCGACGGGATCGAGCGCTCTGGCCGTCAGCGCGACGGCGCTGGCGCGCGCGGAGACAAACAGCCAGCGTGACCGCGCCAGGCCGACAGCAACGTCACGGCTGAGGCCGTCGGCAAGGTCCGGCGCCGCCTCGTGGCCCAGCACCGGGACAAATGGCAGGATGGCGACCGACGGCCTGTTGGGCAGTGTCAGGTTGACGGAACCGACGGACGGCACATTGGCGTCGTCGGAAGGCTGGGCCGAGCCGGCCTGACCGATCGCGATCTGCGATACCATCGCGGGCACGACGGCCTTGCCAGGTCCAGCGGAAGCCGGATCGGGTTTCGAGACGGTTTCGGCGGTCACCAGCAATCGGTATCCGGCCTTGTGCACCGTC
>JANQQB010000155.1 GCA_028285165.1 Rhodobiaceae bacterium | reverse complement strand
CGTTTTCACACCGAATCCGACGGCTACTGGTAGATCGGTATTTTTCTTGATGTTTTCAACATGCGCGTGCACTTCGCGGGCGTCCGGCGCCTTGGTGCCGGTGATCCCGGCAATCGACACATAGTAAACGAATCCCGACGTGTTGGTGAGCACCGTGGGGAGGCGCTTCGCATCCGTTGTCGGGGTCGCAAGGCGGATAAAATTCAATCCCGCCTCAAGTGCCGGGAGACAGAGCTCGTCATCGGCTTCCGGCGGAACATCGACGATGATCAGCCCGTCTACGCCTGCGTCGACGCAGTCTGCGATAAAGGCATCGACGGGATAGATGTAGATGGGATTGTAGTACCCCATCAGAACGATTGGCGTGTCATTGTCCTGCTTGCGGAATTCCCGGACCATTTGAAGCGTGTGCTTCATGGTCTGACCTGCCTTCAGTGCACGCTGTGAAGACGCCTGTATCGCAGGCCCGTCGGCCATCGGATCGGAGAAGGGCATGCCGAGCTCGACCACGTCCGCGCCGGCCTCCGGCAGCCGCTTCAGGAGCTCCAGCGAAGTCTCGTAGTCGGGATCGCCTGCGGTCGTGAAGGTGACCAGCGCACCGCGGCCCTCTTGTTTCAGCGCGGCGAAACGCCTGTCGATACGCGTCGTCATGCTCAGATCTCCACGCCGAGATGCTCGGCCACCGCGAACACGTCCTTGTCGCCGCGTCCGCACAGGTTCATGACCAGCAGGTTGTCCTTTGGCAGGGTCGGCGCAAGCTTGGCCACATGCGCCAGCGCATGGGACGGCTCCAGTGCCGGAATGATACCCTCGAGCCTGGTGCAGAGCTGAAACGCTTCCAGTGCTTCGGCGTCCGTGATGGCGACATAGTTCACGCGGCCGGTGTCGCGAAGCCAGGAGTGCTCCGGGCCGACACCGGGATAGTCGAGGCCGGCCGAGATCGAGTGGCCTTCGATGATCTGGCCGTCGTCGTTCTGAAGCAGGTAAGTGCGGTTGCCGTGCAGGACACCCGGAGCACCCCCGGTCATCGATGCCCAATGATCCTCAGGGTTGCCGAGGCCCTTGCCGCCGGCCTCCACGCCATAAATCGCAACGTCGGTATCGTCGAGGAAAGGATGGAAGAGCCCGATGGCATTCGACCCGCCGCCGATACAGGCGACAAGCGTATCGGGCAGCCGGCCTTCGGCTTCCTGCATCTGCTCGCGCACCTCATGTCCGATAACCGACTGGAAATCCCGGACCATTTCCGGATAGGGGTGCGGTCCGGCCGCGGTCCCGATGATGTAGAAGGTGTCGTGGACATTGGCGACCCAGTCACGCAGCGCCTCGTTCATCGCGTCTTTCAGCGTGCCGGTTCCCGCGGTCACCGGGCGCACCTCGGCTCCCAGAAGCTTCATACGGAAGACATTCGGCGCCTGCCGCTCGATGTCGGTCGCACCCATATAAACGATACAGGGCAGATTGAAACGGGCGGCGACGGTAGCAACGGCCACCCCGTGCTGGCCGGCACCGGTTTCGGCGATAATGCGGGTCTTGCCCATGCGCCGGGCGAGCTGGATTTGCCCGAGGCAGTTGTTGATCTTGTGACTGCCGGTGTGGTTCAGCTCGTCGCGCTTGAAGTAGATCTTCGCGCCGCCGAGATGCTCGGTCATCCGTTCCGCGAAATACAGCGGGCTCGGGCGTCCGCCATAATGCGTGTTCAGATGCGTCAGTTCGCGCTGGAACTCGGGGTCCGCCTTTGCCGCCTCATAAGCCTGCTCGAGGTCGAGGATCAGGGGCATGAGCGTTTCGGCGACAAATCGCCCGCCATACAGGCCGAAGTGGCCGCGCTCGTCAGGGCCGGAACGATAGGTGTTTGGCGTGTCCATAGGGGGTGATTCAGGCATTTTGGGGCTCGCTGGTGGTTGTTGCCGTCGCGGCGGATTTCGCGGCAGCGACGAATTTGCGTATCAGATCGTCGTCCTTCTCTCCGGGCGAACGCTCGACACCTGAGGATACGTCGACGATCGGCGCTTGGGTCATCGCAACGGCTGCCGCGACATTATCCGGATTGAGGCCGCCGGACAGCATGAAGTTGTCCTGTGCCTTAACGCCGGTGAGGGCCTGCCAGTCGAATGCGACACCATTTCCGCCGGGCAGGGCATTCGCCATTCCCGCAGGCGCCTTTGCGTCGAACAAGATCATGTCAGCCACAGATTCATACTCCCGAGCCGACTGAACATCCGCCGCAGTTTCGACCTTGACGGCCTTGATCAGCGGCCGATTGGCGATCGCGCGGATTTCTTCAAGCCTTTCAGGGGTTTCGCTGCCATGCAGTTGAAGCAAGTCGGGTTCGACGATGTCGTAAATCTGCTTAACCGTGTCATCGTCCGGATTGACCAGCAAAGCGACGGAGTGTGCCCTCCCGCGGCCGCGCGCAGTGAGTGTCGCGGCGCTCTCGTGATCCACATTGCGCGGTGACGGCGGATAGAAGACAAGACCGAAATAGTCGGCGCCTGCCTCCAGAGCGGCGTCCAGCGCAGGCTGCGTCTTCAGACCACAGATTTTTACTTTTACACTCATTGCAATTGATATTCGCGCCGGGCGCACATCGCGCTCCGGCGGCACGAATTCCTGTTTGGCCGCAACCTAGAAAATCGGGGCGCCGCTGTCTATGCGGCAATGGCGGTTCACTCTGCCGCTTCAGGTGATCCGATGCGAGGCGTCTGCGCCGCGCGCAACTGTTCGTTCAGCTGTTCGGTTTCGGCGCGTAGCGTGGCCGACTCCCTGGACTTCGCCTTGGCTTCCTTGCGCCATTTGCCCTGGCCGAACCAGGTGACGATGCCGCCAATGATCAAACCGGCAAAAAAAGCGCCGAAGATGAACAGGAAGAGTGGGGCATCAAAGGCGAAATACGGATCGTCGGCCGACAAGGGATCCAGATTGAAGCGGACGTCATGTCGATTGGCGAGTGCGAACGCGACGAGTATGACGCCCGCCGGCAACACCACAAACAGCGATACGAATCTCCTGAACACAGTCCGACCCCGCTAAAGCCCGCCGCGTCAGCAGGCTCAGCCTTCTCCGGAGGCTCCGGACATTGGCGCCTCATAGTCCCTGTTCAATC
>JANQQB010000137.1 GCA_028285165.1 Rhodobiaceae bacterium | reverse complement strand
TTCTTCAACCTGCGCAAGGTCAAGGGCCAGATCCAGGCGCTCGACGAGGGCGACCTGAAACCCGATCAGGTGGCGGTGATCGCGGAACGGCTTGGCGTGTCCGAAGACGAGGTCATTTCCATGAACCGGCGCCTGTCCGGCGATACGTCGCTGAACGCACCGATGCGCCAGGAAGCGGATTCCGGCGAATGGCAGGACTGGCTGGTCGATGAATCGGATACCCAGGAGACGATCCTGGCCAATCAGGAAGAGCTGGAAATGCGGCGCGGCCTGCTGCGCGACGCGCTGGACGTCCTGAACGATCGCGAGAAGCGGATCTTCGAGGCCCGGCGCCTGTCGGAGAGCCCGATCACGCTGGAGGAATTGTCCGAAGAATTCGGCGTTTCCCGGGAACGCGTCCGTCAGATCGAAGTCCGGGCCTTTGAAAAGGTGCAGAAGGCGGTACGCCGCAGTGCCGCCGCGGCCATGCAACCGAAGGCGCTCGAAGCCTGACCGCTCGACGAACCACACACTTTGCAGAAGGCCCGCTCCTCCGGCGGGCCTTTTTGCTTGCGGACGACTTCTCCGACGGGCTTCCGGCCGTCTATGATGGGCGTCGGAAGAACACAAAGCGGGAGGAGGCACGACCATGAACCTTTATGAGATGGTCGGCAAACGGGTCGAGGACGGGCGTCCGGTGCGGGTCGCGCTGATTGGCGCCGGCAAGTTCGGCTCGATGTTCCTCGCCCAGGTGCCGCACATTCCGGGCCTGGACGTTGTGGCGATTGCGGACCTGTCGCCGGACCGGGCGCGACAGGCCTGCACCACCGTCGGCTGGAGTGAAGACCGGATCGGCGTCACGGGGTTCTTTGACGATCCCGGTGCGGCGATCGCGCGCGACGATGTCGATGTCGTTGTCGAGGCCACCGGCAATCCGATGGCCGGCATCCGGCATGCCAGGCTGGCGATCCGCAACGGCAAACACGTGGTGATGGTCAATGTCGAGGCCGACGTGCTGGCCGGACCGATCCTGGCGCGCGAGGCTGCGATCGCCGATGTCGTGTATTCCATGGCTTATGGCGATCAGCCGGCTTTGACCTGCGAAATGGTCGACTGGGCACGGGCTTCCGGCTTTCGGGTCGTCGCCGCGGGTAAGGGGACAAAGTATCTCCCGTCCTATCACGACGTGACACCGGATTCGGTGTGGATCCATTTCGGTCTTGCGCCGGAGGATGCGGCAGCGGCCGGCATGAATTCGCAGATGTTCAATTCCTTCGTGGACGGCACCAAGTCAGCGATTGAAATGGTTGCGATCGCCAACGCGACCGGCCTGTCGGTTCCGCGCAACGGATTGGCCTTTCCGCCTTGCGGCATGGATGACCTCGCCCATGTGCTGCGCCCGCAGGCGGCGGGCGGCCATCTGGATCAATCGGGCATGGTGGAGGTGGTGTCGTCGCTCGAGCGTGACGGGCGCCCGGTTCCGCGGGACCTCAGATGGGGGGTCTATGTGGTTTTCGAGGCCCTCAACGATTACGCGGCGGCCTGCTTTCAGCAATACGCCCTCAGCACGGATGACAGCGGCCGCTATGCGTCGATGTACAAACCCTTCCACCTGATCGGTATGGAATTGTCGATTTCCATCCTTTCGGCAGCCTTGCGCGGCGAGGCCACCGGACAGTCCCGGCATTTTCACGGTGACGTGGTCTGTGTCGCCAAAAAAGATCTCAAACCGGGCGACGTTCTCGACGGTGAAGGCGGCTATACGATCTGGGGTCGCGCCATGCCGGCGGCCGACAGCCTCAGCGCCGGCGCGCTGCCGATCGGATTGGGGCATGGCTGCGCGGTGCGCCAGCCGGTCGCCAAGGGCGCGGTGGTGCGCTGGCAGGATGTCGCAGTGCCGGAGGACGACGAAACCGTCCGGTTGCGGCGCGATATGGAAACGGAATTCAGGACCGCGGGTTGATCCGCTGATTGCGCCGTTATCTGCGGCCTCCTCGGCTGCCGGGGCGTTCTACCGGTTCTGATCCGGTGTACAGGACGTCCCGTACACAGGCACGGACCTGCCCGGTAAGGCGTCCCGATACAGGATATCAAACCGCAATGACATCAAACGCAGCGAAGACCGTCTGGATCACCGGAGCCGGCAAGGGGATTGGTCGCGCGCTTGCGCTGCGCATGGCACAGGACGGTGCACGGGTGGCCGCGAGCGCCCGGACCGCGTCCGATCTTGAGGATCTTGCAGTCGAGGCCGGCGATCTTCCGGGCCGCATCGTCCCGTTTCCTCTCGATATCGTCGATCGTGAGGCGGTCAGGGCGACCGTGGCCGAAATCGAAGCGCAGATCGGCCCCATCGATTTGGCCATTCTGAATGCGGGCACGCACACGCCGATCTGGCTGAAGGATTTCAGTGCCGAAAAGGTGCAACACCTGATCGATGTCAACCTGATGGGCACCGTGAACTGCCTCGACCCTTTGATGCAAACCATGACGGCGCGGGGATCGGGGCACCTTGCCGTCGTGTCCTCGGTGGCCGGCTATTGCGGCCTGCCGTCGGCGAGCGCCTACGGCGCCAGCAAGGCCGGACTGATCAATCTGTGCGAGGCGCTGCGGCCGGAACTGGATACGGCGGGTGTGCGCCTCACGCTCATCAATCCGGGTTTTGTCGATACGCCTCTGACAAAGAAGAACGACTTTGACATGCCGTTTCTGGTTTCGCAGGACGATGCGGTCCGGGCCATCATGCGCGGGCTGGATCGGTCCCGGTTCGAGATCGTGTTTCCCTTGCCGATGGCGCTGACCATGCGTTTCCTGCGCGCGCTGCCCTATCGGGTGTTTTTCGCCCTGACCAAACGCATGGTGCGCAAATGAGCGATCCGGTCCTCGAGCGCTATTGCACCTACCTGGAAACGCTGTCGCCGGAGCGGCTCGCCGACCTTCAGGATTATGTGTCGGCCGACGTGCATTTCCGCGACCCGTTCAACGATTGCAAAGGCGTCGATTCCATGCGGTCGATCCTCGACCACATGTACCGAACCTTCGGTACGGTGAGTTTTGTCGTTTCTACGCGTATCCGTTCCGGCGACACGGCCTTCATCGCCTGGCGTTTTGAAAGCGCGTGGCGCGGTCGGGTCATTGCATTTGATGGAGTTAGTCACCTGACTTTTGATCAAGATGAGCATGTAACCGCCCATATCGACTACTGGGACGCGGCCAGTGGTTTTTACGAAAAACTGCCAGTCATCGGCTGGCCGCTTGCGGCGCTTCGTCGACGGATTTCGGTCGATTAGCTTGGGGCTGGTCCGACATCCAACGGCGTGTCCGGCGCATCCGGGATGTCGACTATTGCGGTCGTCGCTGGGTCGCCCGGTCAAGCCGGGCGAGGACGGAGTTAGGGGTGAGCGAAGAGATCAATCCGGCACGCGCAGCTCTTTAAGGGAGATCGTCTCCCGTCCCTCAATTCGTCGTCCGACGGCGTGTCCGGTGGACCTTGGATGCCGAACACTCCGGTCGCCGCTGCTGGATCGCCGGGTCAAAACAACAATCCGGGCAATGACGGCTGTGAGGACCTTTCATGGCACTCGTCCTGCGCCATCGTGGGGACAAGACATCTCTCCAAGTCGTCATCCGACGGCGTGTCCGGCGGATCCAGACTGCCGGGCGGTTCGGTCGCCGCTGCTGGATCGCCCGGTCAAGTGTAAAGCCCGGAGACATAGTTTGCAGGTGTTCGGAGACATCGCTTACACATTTCCGTTGGTTTCCGATTGGTGCAGATTGATATCTGCGA
>JANQQB010000119.1 GCA_028285165.1 Rhodobiaceae bacterium | reverse complement strand
CGAGTTTTATGGTCTGACTCGTCCGAAGGCGCTGGTCCCGGTGCATGGAGAGCCGGTGCACCTGGAGGCGCATCGCGGATTCGCCGCCGAATGCGGCATCGGCAACAGCGTTGCCGCGCGCAACGGCGATGTCGTGCGGCTGCTGCCCGGCGCCCCGGATATCGTCGACGACGTCTTTGCCGGCATCTGGGTGCGGGACTCGCGGATCGTGACGACACCGGAGCGAAGCGGTGTCGTCGATCGTCGGCGGTTGTCCTTTGCCGGAGCGGTGTTTGTGTCCGTCGTGCTCGACCACAAGGGCAACATTCTGGACGATCCGATCGTCGAGTCGATCGGACTGCCGGTGGCCGATCAGGACGGCGACCTGCTGGAGGAGCTGGCCTATTCGGCGATTGTCGGCGCGGCTGAAAGCATCCCCAAGCCGCGTCGGCGCGATCCCGATCTCGTTGCCGATGCAATCAGCCGGGCCTGCCGCTCGGCCATTTCTCAGGCCTGGGGCAAGAAACCGGTGTGCCGCGTTGCCGTGTCCGTCGTCTGAACCGAAAGGAAGATGCCATGATTGGCCGATTGAACCATGTCGCGATTGCAGTCCAGGATATCGAAGCGGCGAGCGCACTCTATCGAACGACACTCGGCGCTGACGTCTCCGAACCGGTCGCCCAGACCGCTCACGGTGTCACCACCGTCTTCATTACCTTGCCCAACACCAAGATAGAATTACTCGAACCGCTCGGGTCGGACTCGCCCATCCGGTCCTTTCTGGACAAAAATCCGTCAGGCGGGATCCACCACGTCTGCTACGAGGTCGACGACATAAACGCCGCGCGCGACAAACTCCTGGCCGATGGGGCGCGCGTGCTTGGCAACGGCGAACCGAAAATCGGCGCCCATGGCAAGCCGGTCCTGTTTCTGCATCCGAAGGATTTTTGCGGCACGCTGGTCGAACTCGAACAGGCCTAGTCGCAATCAGGCAAGACAGCCTTCAACAAACGGAAAGCGAAACCCGATGTTCGGATTGTCGATCACGAGTGCCGTGGCCATCTACTTCGTGATCTGGTGGGTCGTGTTGTTCGCCATCCTGCCGTTCGGGATCAGGACACAACAGGATGTCGGCGACATCACGTTGGGCACGACCGAAAGCGCCCCGGTCCGGCCGATGATGGTCCGCAAGGCCCTGGTGACCACATTGGTCGCCGCGATCGTGTTTGCCGGATTTCTGCTGATCCTGCAATCAGGGCTGACCTTGGAGGACATTCCGCTGCCAGGCTTCAAGTGGTAGCCGTCGCATCGTCGTTTGAACCCGGATCTGCCATGCGCGAGCCGGCAGGCATCGTTCACGAAGCGTAGCAACCGCGACAGATCTCGGGCACATCGCCTGCCAGGTGGGCAGCCCTGAAGGCCTGATATTCCGCGCTGTTCCAGATCTGCAAAAAGCTCTTGGCCTCGTCCTTGCCGAACTCGAAAGCGCTCGGATCTCCAATTGCGCAACAGGGTGTGACACGGCTGTCGGAGGTAACGGTCGCGCGTTCGAAAGGCCAGGGGCAGAGCCGGTCGGGCGATGATGTGTCGTACTTGGATGTCACGCGCCAGAAGCCAATCGTTATGCCGTGGTCCCGGGCCCGTGCCCTGAGACGGTGGCCGAGGGACTCCGTCAGGGCGCCTTCGACGGTGACGCTGTCGTTTTGTGTGCGCCAGTCCTCCTGTCCCCAATCCGTCAGACTGAAAGCGAAGGCCTGGTCCCGAAATCCGAGGTCGGCGGCCAGATCTACCAGATCCAGGCCGTCCACCTGATGGAAATTGGCCTTCTGAACCACGCTCCACATCTTTGTCACGCGCCGGTCCTGCGACCGCGCATAGTCGTTGATAAGCCGGCAATTCTCGACGATGCGCTCGAAGCGACTGCCGGTGCGGATGGTCTCGAAGACCTCCCTGGTCGCGCCGTCCACGGACATCTGGACTTCGTTGACCCCGGAATCGATCAGTTTCTTGTAATTGTCCCGCAAGTGTAACAGCGAGCAATTGGTTGTCGTGCGCACCCAGATGTGACGTTGCCGGGCATAGCGGATCATGGCGAAGAAATCGTCGCCCTGCAGGAGCGGCTCGCCGATTCCCTGCAGTTTGATTTCAACGAGGCCTTCCTGTTCGTCGATCAGCGCCTTGAAGGTTTCAAGGTCCATATCTTCGGCGCGTTTGCGTTTCGGGCCCCAATCGTTCACGACGCACATGATGCAGCGGAAATTGCATCGGCTTACGTTTTCGATATCGAGCTTGACCGGAAGGTAGTCCGCAACGACACCGCGGCGGCGCGACTGCATGTAACGCCGGTAATTGTCGGCCTTGCGCTCCGACGCGGCGAGGCATTTCTCGCGTTCGCCGACATAGGCCTCCATGCCGGCCGACGGTCCCGGCGCAGGCAATTCATCGACGGGAAGGCGCGGCAGATCGGAGGCCGGAACGAGGCTGACTTCGGGCATGTACATCCACCGACGGGCAGGAATCGGTGTCCCTTGGATTGGACGCCGGTCCCTCTGGTCTGAGGGCGCGGATCGTCATGGCGGCAGGTTGGAATGGGGCTAGCCGACTCGCGTCCGTCCCAGATTGATATCGATCAAACCGGGCGGGTCGTTCCGCGACGGAAAGCTGGAAGGACCGGTTTGGCGCATATCGGCAGGATTAACCAAAGGATGCGCGCGCCGGCGCCACGAGGGATGCGGTGAAGACTGCCGGCTAATGCGGGGTAAGCAGAGAAACGGTGCCCTGAAAAAGAAAAAGAGCAAGGGCGAACCTTGCTCTTCCAAGTAACGCGTCCTGTCCGTGCATTCCAAACCTGTCTCGACAGTGATTGGATGGCTGCGAAAGACCGCGCCGACGGACCATTCCTCCCAAGACTCAGACCGCGATGCATGTGGAGGACGACTGATGTCTGCCGACCTCTCTGTTATTATGGTCACGGACACTAGCGCACTTTTGTGCATGTGTCATCATTTTGTGCAGAATGTAAAAAAAATCCGATTAAACAATGTTCAAATAAGAAAATTCCGACGAAATACGATCTTCAAAAAGATATTTTCCTCAGAGCGCTTCATTCAGAAAGAAAATTCTGTCAGGCCTGTACCCATGAGTCAAAAAAGATCGAGCTGGTGTCGATTATTTAGACGGGTATGGGTGAACCGGTGCGCTAGACGCTCACGGCCAATTCCCGTTCGCCGAAAATCTGCCGAGCTCCGATTGGCGAATTGTCCTTTCGCCGGTCGGCAAGATAGCAGGAAGGCGGTCGATGCTCATATGAAGCCTTCGTGAGCCGAATACCGCCTTGGCCGAAAGCGATGCTGTCGGCGGTTCTGCCGGCCTCGGACTCGGGCCGCTTTTCGCTTGTCTTTTGCGGGCGCTTAGTCTTCTGTCCGGCCCACTGGCGTCAACAGGTCCTTTACGGAGCGAAGTAAAATGCGAATGTCCCGGTACTTTCTGCCGATCATGCGGGAGACCCCGAAGGAAGCGGAGATCGTTTCCCACCGGTTGATGCTGCGGGCCGGCATGATCCGCCAGCAGGCCGCGGGCATCTATTCCTGGTTACCGCTCGGATACGCCGTTCTGAAACGCATCGAGCAGATTGTGCGCGAGGAACAGAATCGTGCCGGCGCGGTCGAAGTGCTGATGCCGACGATTCAGCCGGCCGATCTGTGGCGGGAAAGCGGGCGATACGATGATTATGGCGCGGAGATGCTGCGCATCCAGGACCGGCATGAGCGCGACATGCTGTTCGGACCGACGAACGAGGAAATGATTACGGATATTTTCCGCGCCTCTGTCCGCTCCTATCGCGACTTGCCATTGAACCTCTACCATATCCAGTGGAAGTTCCGTGACGAGGTCCGGCCGCGTTTCGGTGTGATGCGCGGACGCGAATTCTCCATGAAGGACGCCTACAGTTTCGATCTCGATGTCGAATCGTCTCGCGCCTCCTACAATCGCATGTTCGTCGCCTATCTGAGAACATTCGATCGGCTCGGTCTGAAGGCGATCCCGATGCGCGCCGAATCCGGTCCGATCGGCGGCGACATGAGCCACGAATTCATCATTCTGGCATCGACCGGGGAGAGTGCCGTCTATTGCGACAAGGACCTGCTTGATCAGCCGGTTCCCGCTGCCGATACCGATTTTTCCGCCGACCTCGGACCGATTGTCGATGCCTGGACGCAACCCTATGCGGCAACCGACGAAATGCATGACGAAGACACATTTAACGCGTTGCCCGAGGAAAGGCGGATCGCCGCCCGCGGGATCGAGGTCGGGCACATCTTTTATTTCGGCACGAAATACTCGGATCCGATGGGCGCAAAGGTGGCGGGGCCGGATGGCAACGAAGTGCCGGTGCACATGGGCTCGTATGGCGTCGGCGTCTCGCGTCTGGTCGGGGCCATTATCGAGGCCAGCCACGACGACGATGGCATCATCTGGCCGGAAGGCGTGGCGCCGTTTGACATCGGTCTGATCAACCTGAAGGCCGGCGACC
>JANQQB010000332.1 GCA_028285165.1 Rhodobiaceae bacterium | reverse complement strand
CTCGATGGCGACCGGGTTCTCGGGATCGCGATGGACGGCCTTGGCTTCGGCGCCGACGGCACCGTCTGGGGCGGCGAGTTCCTCGCCTGCGATTATCGGGGCTTTGCGCGGCTTGGCTGTCTGAAGCCGGTTGCCCTGCCCGGCGGCACCGCTGCCGTGCGGGACCCCTGGCGCAATGCCTATGCGCACCTGATGGCGGAGATGGGATGGGCGGACTTCGCCATGAACTTTTCCGACCTGCCGGTTTTTGAGTCTCTTGCGTCGGCGCCGCGCGCGACCCTGGACGGCATGATCGCCAGCGGCACCAATACGCCGCTTTCCTCGTCCTGCGGCCGGCTTTTCGACGCGGCGGCGGCACTGGCCGGGCTCGCGTGGGACCGGCAGGCCTATGAGGGCGAGGCTGCGATGCGGTTCGAAGCCGTGTTGGACGCGGCGGCTCTGGAAGAGGGCGACGACCTCGCCTATCCGTTCGCGCTGCCGCTGCTCGGCGGGCGGGGGATGCCCTATATCGAGCCGCTCGCCGCATGGCGAGCGCTGCTCGGCGATCTCATCCTGATGACCCCGGTCGGTGTAATCTCGGCCCGGTTCCACCGCGGTCTCGCGCGGGCGATCGTTGCGATGGCGATGCGTCTCGCCGGCCCGGAAAAAATGTATTCGACAATCGCCTTGTCAGGCGGCTGTTTCCAGAATGAGACGCTGTTCCGTTTGGTGCATGACGGTTTGCAAGCGGCCGGGTTTCAAGTGCTCAGCCATTCTCGCGTGCCGGCGAATGACGGTGGTGTGGCCCTCGGCCAGGCGGTCATTGCCCTTGCGCGCCACCAGGACAAACAGGGAGGAAATCATGTGCCTTGGAATTCCGGGCCAGATCGTCGCGATATCCGACGCGACTAAGAAGCTGGCGACCGCCGAAATTTCCGGCGTGCGGCGCGAGGTGAACGTTGCCTGTATCGCGCCCGAAACGGAACCGCTGGAGTCCCTGGTCGGCTGCTGGGCCCTGATCCATGTCGGCTTCGCCATGAGCCGGATCAACGAGGAGGAAGCGGCCAAGACGCTTGAAATCTTGACCATGCTCGGCGAGGCGCAGGAGGAAATCGAGGCGATGCGCCGCTCTGCGGAAACCCTGGAGGCGACGTCATGAAATATGCCGACGAATTCCGCGATCCCGTCGCCGCGCGCGGCGTGCTGGCCGCTATCGAGGCTGCAGTGGATGCAATCGGTGCCACGGCAGAAAAGCCGGTGCACATCATGGAAATCTGCGGCGGCCACACCCATGCGATCTTTCGCTACGGCCTCGACAAGCTGACGCCCGCGGGGCTGGAATTCATCCACGGGCCCGGTTGCCCGGTCTGCGTGCTGCCGATGAGCCGGGTGGACGAATGCGTCGATCTGGCCGAACGGCCGGAGGTCATCTTCACGACCTTCGGCGATGCGATGCGGGTTCCGGGCACGCGCAAGTCGCTGTTGCAGGCGAAATCCGAAGGCGCGGATATCCGGATGGTCTATTCGCCCCTCGACGCGCTCGACCTGGCGCGCCGGAACCCGGACCGCGAAATCGTCTTCTTCGGTCTCGGGTTCGAAACCACGACCCCGTCGACGGCCTTGTCGATCCAGCAGGCGGCCCGCGAGGACCTCACGAACTTTTCCGTATTCTGCAATCACATCACGGTGCCGCCGCCGATCCGGGCGCTTTTGGAAGACCCGTTCATGACACTCGACGGCTTTGTCGGTCCGGGGCACGTCTCGATGGTGATCGGGGTCGAGCCCTACCGCTTCATCGCCGAGGAGTACGGCAAACCGATCGTCGTTGCCGGCTTCGAACCGCTCGACCTGCTGCAATCGGTTTTGATGGTCCTCATTCAGATCCGCGACGGACGCGCGGAGGTCGAAAACCAGTATGCCCGTGTTGTGCCGGATGCCGGAAACCCGGTCTCGATCGCGGCGTGCGCGGATGTCTATGAACCGCGCGACCGGTTCGAATGGCGCGGGCTCGGCGAAATCGACAAGTCCGGCCTGAAGATCCGGGAGCCTTATGCGGCGTACGATGCGGAACGCAAGTTCGGCATCGGCTACGGCGCCGGCCCGCGGTTCGTTGCCGAACCGGAAGGCTGTCGCTGCGGCGACGTCATGACGGGCCGGATCAAACCGCGGCAATGCCCGAAATTCGGTACCGAATGCACGCCGGAAATGCCGCTCGGTGCGCTCATGGTGTCATCCGAAGGCGCCTGCGCGGCCTATTACCAATATGGCGGGGGCGCGCTGGAGGCGGCGGAATGAACATGATCGCTCCGACACCGCGCCGTCTCAAGGCGGACCGGGTGACGCTCGCGCATGGCGGCGGCGGCAAGGCGATGCGCGACCTCAT
>JANQQB010000082.1 GCA_028285165.1 Rhodobiaceae bacterium | reverse complement strand
CGACATCTACGGCTATCGCGAGCGCGCCTTCACCGAAGCCGTGATCGGCGACCTTGCCAAGATCGGCGTGAAAGCGAAACTGAACTGGCTGCAATATCGGGCGTTGCGGGACATCGTCCGCAGCGGCGAAACGCCGGTCAATCACATGACCTGGGGTTCCTATTCGATCCCGGACGTGTCGGCGATCGTCAGTCATTTCTTCACGCACGGGCCCGACGACCCGGCGAAAGACGATGAGACCAAGGCGCTTCTTGAAGTTGCCGATAATTCGCTGGAGCCCGAAAAGCGCCAGGAATATTACCAGAAGGCGTTCGAACGCATCGCCAGCGAAGCCTATTGGCTGCCGATGTTCACATACGCGAAGTATTATGCCTTCTCCAAGGACCTGAACTTCACGCCGACGCCCGACGAAATTCCCCGGTTCTATACGGCAACATGGAACTAGCTTGTGCTCGGCCGGCGGCAGCGCCGTCCGGCCGGGTTTCGGTTTGACAATCACGCCCTGACGGCCGGGTCGGCCGTCAGCGCTTTCCGGCCGCGGCGGAACCCTGCATTCGCTCGACCGATACCATTCCGCAGCTCCGGCACCGTTGTTGGTGCGCAAGTGATACCTGTGATCAAGGGGTGAGAACCGCAGCCGATGCTGGTCTATGCCGTCAAACGTCTCGGGGTCGCCGTTCTGGTCGCGCTGACCGTTTCGATCCTGTCGTTTTCGATGATGTACCTCTCCGGGGATCCGGCCATTGCGCTTGCCGGTGAAGGCGCATCCCAGGAAGATATCGAAAACGTCCGCCGGGTCTATGGCTTCGATCGGCCGATCATCGTGCAATATGCCGACTGGCTGTGGAACGCCTTGCAGGGCAATCTTGGGCATTCCAACTACCTGAAATCGGATGTGGCGACCGTCATCTTCGAACGATTGCCGAAGACGATGCTGCTGGGCGCCTGTGCGCTCGCCTTCGCACTCACTCTGTCGATCCCGCTCGGCGTGCTGGCCGCCATCCGGCCGAACAGCCTGATTGACCGGATCGCGCTGACGATCGCGGTGGTCGGCCAGGCCATGCCGAGCTTCTGGTTCGCGCTGACGCTGATCCTTTGGTTTTCCATCACCTGGCGGCTCTTGCCGATCACCGGCACGGACAGTTGGCTGAACTTCATCATGCCGTCCATCGCGCTCGGCTATTACGTGACGCCGGCCGTGATGCGGCTGACCCGGGCGGGCATGCTGGAAGTGCTGTCTGCCGACTACATCCGGACCGCCCGCGCCAAGGGCCTCAGGCCGTCCAGCATCCTGTTCAAGCACGCCTTGCGCAACGCGATCATCCCGGTCGTGTCGCTGGCTGCGGTGCAGTTCGGCTTCATGCTCGGCGGCTCGATCGTGATCGAAACGATTTTTGCGATCAACGGTCTCGGCTTTCTGGCCTGGGAATCGATCCTGCGGGCCGATCTGCCGATGATGCAGGCCATCGTCCTGGTGCTCAGCGTGTTCTATATCGTGCTCACGTTTTTTGCCGACATGCTAAACGCCTTCCTCGATCCGCGCATAAGGGTTTCGTGACATGACCGATGTGGCCAGCTCCGACCGCCCCGTCGTCGTGCCGAGCGGCGTGGAACCGACCCCCGGCATGCTGCTGCGCCGGCGCATTTTCGGACATGCCGGGTTTGTCATCGGCGCGACCGTGCTCGGCATCATCGTGCTGATGGCGCTTCTCGCGCCGCTGATCTCGCCGGCCGATCCCTATGACCAGGATCTGTCAAACAAGCTCATCCCGCCGATCTGGAGCGACAGCGCAAAGGCGACGTGGGAGCATCCGCTCGGGACCGACCTGCTGGGTCGCGACTATATGAGCCGGCTGTTCCACGGCGCCCAGATCTCGCTCCTGATCGGGTTCGCCGCCATGCTGATATCCGGCGTCATCGGTACGACGCTCGGCGTACTGGCGGGCTATTTCGGCGGGCGTGTCGACATGGTCATCAACTTCATCATCACCACCAGGCTGTCCATGCCGGTCGTGCTGGTGGCGCTTGCCGTCGTCAGCCTGATGGGGTCGTCGCTGACCATGGTGATCTGGGTGCTCGGGCTTTTGATCTGGGACCGCTTTGCCGTCGTCATGCGCAGCGCCACGCAGCAGGTGCGCAATCTCGACTTCGTCACCTCCGCCCAGGCGGTCGGCTGTTCGACCGGACGCATCCTGTTCTCCGAAGTCATGCCCAACATCGCCAATTCGCTTATCGTCATTGCGACGATCGAGATGGCGCATGCCATCCTGTTAGAGGCGACTTTGTCGTTTCTCGGTCTCGGCGTGCAGCCGCCGGAGCCGAGCTGGGGTCTGATGATTGCCGAGGCCAAGGGCATGATGTTCTTCGACGGCTGGCTGATCGCCATCCCCGGGACGGCCCTGTTCGCGCTTGTCCTGGCGATCAACCTGCTCGGCGACGGGATCCGCGATGTGACCGCGCCTGAAAACCGAAACTGAGTTATCTGCCCGATGAGCGACCGCATTCTCGACGTTGAGGCTCTGACCGTCGACATTCCCGTGCCGGCCGGCATGCTGCACCCGGTGCAGGGCATTTCGCTGCATGTCGACCGGGGCGAAACCCTATGCATTGTCGGCGAATCCGGTTGCGGCAAGTCGCTGACATCGCTGGCAATCATGGACCTTTTGCCGAAAAAGGCGAAACGCGGCGCCAAGCACATCACGCTGGCCGGCGAGGATATTCTCAATGCCAGCGAACGGACCATGGCCGATATCCGCGGCAACCGGATGAGCATGATCTTCCAGGAGCCGATGACGTCCCTCAATCCGTCCTACACGATCGGCAATCAGCTGACCGAGGCGCTGCGCCGGCACAAGCCCGTGAGCGTGAACGCGGCGCGCGACCGGGCCGTGTTTCTTCTGGAAAAGGTCGGGATCACCGCGGCCGCCAGCCGGCTCGGCCAATATCCGCACCAATTGTCGGGCGGCCTGCGCCAGCGGGTGATGATTGCAATGGCGTTGATGTGCGGCCCGGACCTGATCATCGCCGATGAACCGACGACGGCCCTCGATGTGACGATCCAGGCGCAGATCCTGCATCTCCTGGCCGACCTGCAATCCGAATTCGACACCGGGCTCGTCCTGATCACGCACGATCTCGGTGTCGTTGCGCGTATCGCCGATCGGGTTGCCGTGATGTATGCCGGCGAAATCGTCGAGACCGGCTCGGCGGACCAAGTGTTCACCCGGCCGGCGCATCCCTATACGCGCGGTCTGCTGGCCTGCATCCCGATCCCCGGCAAGACGGAGCCCGGCGCCCGGCTTGGGGCCATTCCGGGGATCGTGCCGTCGCTTGTCGGTGATCTGCCGGGCTGCCATTTCTCCAGCCGTTGTCCGCTCGCCCACGCGAATTGCAGCTCCGGATCCATTGCCTTGCGGCCGGGATCCGGGGAGGGGCATGAATTCCGCTGTGTCCTGCCGATGGAAGAGACCGCCGGAGCGCGCTACGAGGGGGCGGCATGAGCGATCTGGTGCTGGAAGCCCGCGATGTGCGCCGGACCTTCATGGTGTCGGCCGGCTTCATGCGCGGCAAGCGGCCGCTGCATGCGGTAAACGGCGTCGACCTGGCAGTGGGGCGCGGCGAGGTGCTTGCTCTTGTGGGTGAATCGGGTTGCGGCAAGACCACGCTTGCCAAGATGCTGCTC
Organism: Rhodobiaceae bacterium; assembly: GCA_028285165.1. Lineage (GTDB taxonomy): Bacteria > Pseudomonadota > Alphaproteobacteria > Rhizobiales > JANQQB01 > JANQQB01. Next base: position 7,468 of record JANQQB010000082.1, on the reverse strand, counting down.
GGACTGCTGCCGCCGACATCGGGAACACTCGAAATCGACGGCAACCCGATCGGATCGATGGACCGGCTGACGGTGGCCAAGACGGTGCAGCCGATCTTCCAGGATCCCTATTCGTCACTCAATCCGCGCAAATCGATCGGCAGCATCATCACCCTGCCGCTGAGGGTCCAGGGGGATCCGAACCCCGATACCTGGCGGCGCCGGGCCGAAGAGATGATGGAACTGGTCGGCCTGCCGCGCCGGGTCTTCGACAATTTTCCCAGTCAATTGTCCGGCGGCCAGCGGCAGCGGGTGGCGATCGCGCGGGCGCTCATCAACCGCCCGCGCATGGTGATCTGCGACGAGCCGACTTCGGCGCTTGACGTGTCGGTCCAGTCTCAGATCCTCAATCTGCTGCAGGATCTGCGCGCCGAGTTGGGCCTGACCTACCTGATCATCAGCCACAATCTCGCCGTCGTGGAACACATGGCCACCCGGGTCGCGGTCATGTATCTCGGCCGGATCGTCGAACAGGGCGAGGCACGGGCCGTGTTTACCGCTCCGAAACACCCCTATACCGAAGCGCTGTTGGAATCGGTGTTGACGCCCGATCCGCATCTTGGCGTTCCCGACACCCATCTTGGCGCTGCCTATCCGAACCCGCTCGACATGCCGTCGGGCTGCACATTCCATCCCCGGTGCGCCAAGGCGATGCCGCAATGCAGCCAGGTGGTGCCGCGGCCGATCGCCAGTATCGGCGGTCATGTGGAATGCCATCTCTACGACGAAACCGAAGGGCAACTCGCGTCATGACGCAATCCGGAACACGGGACGGCGCGATCGCCCGCGCTCTCGACTATTTCGACAGCGGTGCGTTCCTTGAGGATCTCGGCCGGCGGGTGACCTATGCGACGGAAAGCCAGAAACCCGGCAATCTTGAGCCGCTGCACGGATATCTCGATACCGAGATGGTGCCGGCCTTCGAGGCGATGGGATTCACCTGTCGCAAGTACGACAATCCGCTGGCCGGCGGGGGGCCGTTCCTTCTGGCGGAACGCCGGGAAGGCGACACGCTGCCGACCGTGCTCGGTTACGGTCATGGCGATGTCATTCTCGGTCTGGACGAGCAATGGAGCAAAGGAGCCGGTCCCTGGACCCTCGCTGAGGACGGAGACCGGGTTTACGGCCGCGGTACGGCGGACAATAAGGGGCAGCATACGATAAACATGGCGGCGACGCGCTGTGTGCTCGAAGAGCGCGGCCGGCTCGGCTACAACGCCAAGTTCCTGATCGAAATGGGAGAGGAAAACGGCTCCCTCGGCTTGCGGGAGGTGATCTCCGACAATAGGGACGCCTTTGCTGCCGACGTCTTCATCGGTTCCGACGGCCCTCGGGTCAGCCCGATGCGTCCGACGCTGACGCTGGGCGCGCGCGGGGCGGAAAACTTCGACCTTCTGGTCAACCTGCGCGAGGGCGGCCACCATTCAGGCAATTGGGGCGGCTTGATTGCTGACCCGGCGACGATCCTGGCGCATGCGATTGCCTCTATCGTCGGACCGAAGGGTGAAATCCGCGTGCCGGAATGGCTGCCGCCGCCGACACCGGACGCGGTCAAAGCGGCGTTGCAGGGCATTGAAATCGAAGCCGGACCGAATGCGCCGGCCATCGATCCGGACTGGGGCCAGCCCGGCCTTACGCCGGCAGAAAAAGTCTACAGCTGGAACAGTTTCGCCGTTCTGGCGATGAAATCCGGCAATCCGGACAATCCGGTGAACGCCATTGCGCCCTGGGCCAAGGCGCATTGCCAGCTCCGCTACTTTGCGGGCACTGATGCCGCAGCGATCCTCCCGGCGTTGCGGCGCCATCTCGATGACAACGGTTTCGACATGGTGGAAATCGGCGCCATGCCGGCGGAAAATGCAGGCGGATTTGCGGCCTCGCGCACCGAGCCCGACCATCCCTGGGTCGACGCGGTGCGGCATTCCATGGAGCGCACGATCGGCGCACCACCCGCCGTCATTCCCAGCATGGGCGGATCGATTTGCAACGACCTCTTTACCGATCTGCTCGGATTGCCCGCCATCTGGATCCCGCATTCCTACGCGGCCTGCTCGCAACACGCTCCAGACGAACACATTCTGAAATCCGTCACCCGGACGGCCCTGCCGGTGATGGCCGGCCTCTACTGGGACATCGGGGACGGCCATGTCCCGAAAGCTGCATAAATGTCCGAACCCTGTGATCTCGATGCTGTCGAAGCCCGCCGTCTGATCGGCACCAAGGACCTGTCGCCGGTCGAATTGCTGGAGTCCTGCCTGGCGCGTATCGATGCCGTTGACGGGCCTTTGAATGCCGTGGTCGCCCGGGACGACGAACGCGCCCGCAACGAGGCGAAGCGTGCGGAACAGGCCGTGCTCAACGGCGACGAGCTCGGTCTGCTGCACGGCCTGCCGGTCGGTGTAAAGGACCTGGAGCAGGTCGCGGGCATGCGGACCACGTTCGGCTCGCTGCTGCATGAGCACCACATACCCGAAGCCGACGACACGATGGTGGCGAATGTCCGCAAGGCCGGCGCAAACCTGTTCTGCAAGACGAATACGCCGGAATTCGGTGCCGGCGCGAACACCAAGAACCGGGTCTACGGGGCCACCGGAAATCCGTTCGATCCGGAAAAGACCTGTGCCGGATCCTCCGGCGGATCGGCCGTTGCGCTTGCCGCCGGCATGATGCCGCTTGCGACCGGGTCCGATTACGGCGGCAGTCTGCGCACGCCGGCGGCGTTTTGCGGCGTCACCGGCTTTCGGCCGTCGCCGGGCCTGGTGCCGAACATCGAACGCGCCGTTGCGCTCAATCCGTTTTCCGTGCTCGGTCCGATGGGCCGCACAGTGGCGGATGCCCACCTGCTGTTGAAGGCCCAGGCCGATGTCGACCGCCGCGATCCGTTTTCGGGCGACGACGGCCTCAGATTGCCCGATATCCTGACGGGCGCGGATCTGGGAAAGCTGCGCATGGCCTGGTCGGTTGATCTGGGGTGCGCCACGATCCATTCCGACATTCGCGGGACTTTTATGAGCCGGCTACCGACGATTGCTTCGGTGTTCGGAGAGAGTTTCGAACGGGCGCCGTTCATGGAGGATGTGCACGAAAGTTTCGAGATTCTGCGTGGCGTTAATTTCGTGGGGGCGCATCGGGAGCGTCTTGAACAAAACCGCGACCTTCTTGGGCCGAACGTCATCGACAATACCGAACGCGGCATGACCTATTCGCTTGGCGACGTTGCCTGGGCACACACCGCTCAGACCCGCATCTATGACGGGTTTTTCGAGTTTTTCCGGGATGCCGACATCCTGATCTGTCCGGCGGCAGCGGTGTCGCCGTTCCCGCATGCCCATCTTTCCGTTGAGGAAATCGAAGGCGTTGCCATGCCAACCTATATGCGCTGGCTGACGCCGGTCTATGCGCTGACAATGGCGCTGCCGGCATCCTGCGTTCTGCCTTGCGGCGTTGATAACGAGGGCATGCCGTTCGGGATCCAGGTGGTCGGGCCGCGCGGATCCGATGCCCATGTTCTGCAGGTTGCGCATGCGCTCGAAAAGGTTCTGTCTGCAAATCCGGAAACCGGACGACCGGTCCCCAACGTCTCCTAGCGAGAAAATTCGCCGGCAAATAATAGCCAGCTAGATTTTATAGTTTGCGTGTTAAAGGAGTTTTGAACCATGGTGTCTTCGATTGATCCGGAAGCCGCGGTTTGCGCCTGGTTAGCCGAGCATCATGATGCGATGGTCGGTCTGCTCAGGGACCTTGTCGACACCGACAGCGGCAGCTACGACAAGCCGGGGGTCGATGCTGTCGGCGCGCGACTCCAGTCCTTCCTGACAGACCACGGCGTCACCTGCGAGATTTTGCCGATTGAAGAGCGTGGTGATGCGATCCGTGCGACGCTCAGCGCGCGCGGTGGCGGCGGAAACCGTCCGATTTTGCTGATGGGACACCGGGATACGGTTTTTCCCAAGGGGGAGGCAGCAATTCGCCCCTTCACCATCAAGGACAACATAGCCTACGGCCCGGGCGTCGCCGATATGAAGGCCGGTCTTGTCATGAACGCGTTCGTGCTTGCCGCCTTCGCCGAACTCGGGAGCGCGCCGGCCCCGATAGTCGGTCTGTTTACGGGCGACGAAGAGATCGGGTCCCCCACATCGCGGCCGATCATCGAGGCAGAGGCCCGCAACGCAGTGGCGGTGTTCAATTCGGAACCGGGCCGGCCCTCCGGCAACATTGTGACAGCCCGCAAAGGCGGCGTTTTCTTTCATTGCGAAGTGACGGGAAAGGCGGCGCATTCCGGGGCAAACTTTCAGGACGGCGCGAGCGCGATCGAGGAACTGGCCCGAAAGATTCAATCCTGGCATCGACTGACGGACTTCGAACGCGGACAGACGATCAATGTCGGGCTGGTCAGCGGGGGGCAATCGGTCAATACCGTTGCACCCTTTGCGCAATGCGACATTGACCTGCGCTACCGCGAACCGGATGACCGCGATGCAATCGTCGAGGCAGTGACGACGATCGGGACGACATGCAGTGTCGCCGGGACACAGGGCACGGTATCGATCCGCGGGGAGTTCCGGCCGATGAAACAATCGGCGGCCTCGGCCCGACTGTTCGATCTCTACGTATCCGGCGCTGGAGCGGCCGGGCTTTCGGTCGACGGCGAGTTCTCCGGCGGCTGTGCGGATTCCGGGTTTGCCGCCGGTGTCGGAGCGCCGACCCTGTGCGGCCTCGGACCGGTCGGCGGCAAAGCCCACAGCCCGGATGAATATCTTGAGCTCGATTCCATGGTGCCGCGCGCCCAGGCGCTGGCCCTGACGATCCTGCGCATGAAAGCTGCCGCATGAAGGCGGCCGCCGTCGAAACACCGGCCGTTCTGATCGACGACAAGATCGTGCGGCGCAACGTTGCCCGATACCAGGCCTATTGCGACGAAAACCGATTGGCGCTGCGTCCGCATATCAAGACGCACAAACTTCCGGACTACGCCAAACTCCAGATGGTGGCCGGCGCCGTGGGCATTACCTGCCAGAAGCTCACCGAGGCCGAGATCATGGCGGAGGCTGGGCTGTCCGATATCCTGATCACCTACAACATCCTCGGCGCGACCAAACGCGAGCGGCTGCGCCGCCTTGCAGAACAGGTCCAACGGCTTGCCGTGACCGCAGACAATACGGAGACGATCGACGGCCTGTCTGAGAGCTTTGCCGGTCGCGGCCGGACCCTCTGCGTGCTGGTGGAATGCAATACCGGCGCGAACCGGTGCGGGGTCGAAACGCCTGGCGACGCGGCTTCGTTGGCGCGCAGAGTGGCCGACAGCGCCGGCCTCTCCTTCGGTGGCCTGATGACCTACCCGCCGGTCGGCGGCGGGTCGGCCGTCGCCGCCTTCATGGCCGCGGCGAAAGATCTTCTGGCGGCCGACGGCCTGGATTGTGCCGTCGTTTCGAGCGGCGGCTCACCGGACATGTGGCAGGCAGGATCCGTCGAAGGGGTGACGGAGCACCGGATCGGAACCTACATCTACAACGATCGCTCGCTCGTCGCGCACGGCGTCTGCACCTGGCAGGATTGCGCCCTGACTGTGCTCGCGACCATCGTCAGCACTCCGGCGCCGGGACGTGCGATCATCGATGCGGGATCGAAGATCCTGACCACGGATCTGTTCGGACAGGAGGGCTTCGGTCATGTGCTCGGTCATCCGGACGTGGCGGTTTCCGCGCTCAGCGAGGAACACGGCACGCTGACCTGGGGCGGAGGGCATGCGTTTCGGATCGGCGAGACCGTTCGCATCGTGCCGAACCACGCCTGTGTGGTCAGCAACATGGTTGATCACGTCTGGATTGTCGATGAAAGCGGGGAGGCGGTAGAGACTGCCGTTGCGGCGCGCGGCGGCGTTACCTGACAGCCGCTCGGCGGATCCCTGCTGTCATTCGAACACCGCCCACGCGATGGCCGCGAAATGCAGGGCGGTCGCGACCAGTACAAACAGGTGCCAGATGGCATTCTGGTACGGCAGGCTCGACCACAAGTGAAACACCACGCCCACCGTGTAGGTCACGCCGCCGACGATCAGAAGAACGAGGCTGACTGGAGGCAGGGACTCGATGATCGGGCCGATCGTCAGCATGCCGGCCCAGCCAAGCGCCAGGTAGAGAACCAGGCTCGTCCGGTCCCAGCGCCGCGACAGGGCCAGCTTACCGACGATGCCAAGGACCGCGACCGACCAGACGCCGACAAGCAGGCCGGTTCCGGCAAATCCGCCGATCTTGGCAAAGGCCAGCGGCGTGTAGGTGCCGGCAATCTTGGCAAAGATCGCCGCCTGATCGTAGCGCCGCAAAGTCTCTTTCCAGTGCGGAAAGTCGATCACATTGTAGGCAGCGGAGAAGCTGAACATGGCCACCATGGCGACCGCATAGACAGCAACGCTCACGGATTCGGACGCGGGCAGCGTCATGATGGCGACGGTCACCAGGGCTGTCGCGGCAATCAGGCCACCGACCACGCCGATGACGTGGATGGTGCCGTCTGCGACCCGTTCCCCGACCGAATAGATGCGTTGCATCGCCGCTTCACCGCGCTTGATTCGACCAGACTATATCGGCATGCCCACGATTTCGTTAATTGCGGTTTTCTGCACTTCACAGCGTTTTCAGCGGCCCTCGACCGGCACGCGTGAACCTTGTATGCAGAACCGCCAATCAGATCTTCGGGAGGACGGGATGGACGGGACGCGGTTTCAAAAAGGCCTCGAGATGCGCAAGTCGGTGCTTGGCGGGGAGTATGTCGAGAAGACGCTTGCGCAAGCCGACGGGTTTTCCCGGCCTTTCCAGGAGATGATGACCGAATATTGCTGGGGATTCGGGTGGGGCGACGACGTCCTCGACAAAAAGACCCGCTCGATGCTCAATCTGTGCATGATTGCGGCGCTGAACCGCATGCACGAATGGGAATTGCACCTGCGCGGCGCCCTGACCAACGGCGTGAGCGTCGTCGAAATCCGCGCGTGCATTCACCAGGTGGCGATCTATGCCGGGGTTCCGGCCGGCGTTGAATGCTTCCGTATCGCCAAGCGCGTCCTGGCCGAAGAGGGCGTCGATACGACCGGTCTCGACTGATCCACGACAAAACCCGTCGTTCAGATCATTCCGAGTTTGTGGGGCGATCAGGCGCGCTTCTGCCATGTGCAGGGCAGATTGAGGACCCCGCGGAACGCCCAGCCGCCAAGCCGGACAGGCTCGTCCGGGTCGAGCGCAAGATCCGGCAGGCGCTCGAAAATGCGCGGCAGCGCGACGTCCGCGATCAGGGATTTGGAGGCGGCCGCACCGGCGCAGAAATGCGGGCCGGCGCCGAAGGCGATGTGCTTGGAGGCGTCGCGTGCCAGGTCGAAGCTGTCGCCGTCGGCATAATGATCCTCGTCCCGGTTCGCTGAGCCGAACATGAAGAA
>JANQQB010000077.1 GCA_028285165.1 Rhodobiaceae bacterium | reverse complement strand
GCGGCGCATGTCGCCCGCGGCAAAGACCTTGTCCCGGGACGTCTGGTAGTCGAACTCATTGGCAAGCACATTTCCGCGCGGATCGAGGTCGAGACCGAGGTCTTCTATCATTCCTTCGTGAGTGGGATGAACGAAACCCATGGCCAGCAATATCAGGTCGGCCTTAAGTTCGAAATCGCTGCCCTCGACCGCTTGCATGTCGCCGTCAACGCGGACGCAATGCAGCTTTTCGACCGCACCGTTGCTTCCGGTCAGCTTCGTGGTCATCACGCTCCAGTCGCGTTCGGCACCCTCCGCCTGGCTTGAAGACGTGCGCAGTTTCAGCGGCCAGTGCGGCCAGGTCAGCGCCTTGTCTTCCTGTTCCGGCGGTTTGGGAAGAATCTCAAGCTGTGTCACGGACAGCGCGCCCTGACGGAATGACGTGCCGATGCAGTCGGAACCTGTGTCACCGCCGCCGATCACGACGACATGCTTGCCGTCGGCCGTGATCTCCTCGACGTCGCCGAGGGGTTCGTCGGAGACCCGTCGGTTCTGCTGCGGCAGAAACTTCATGGCGAACTCGACCCCGTCCAGTTCCCGTCCCTCGACGGGAAGGTCCCGGGGCCACTCCGATCCGCCTGCGAGAAGCACGGCGTCGTGGTCCTTTTCGAGCTCTTCGATGTTTGTGTCGACGCCGACATGACAGTTGGTGTGGAAGGTGACACCTTCCGCCTCCATCTGCTCGACGCGGGCATCGATGATGTGCTTCTCCATCTTGAAATCGGGAATGCCGTAGCGGAGCAGGCCGCCCGGTTTGGCGTGCTTCTCGAAGACGTGTACGTCGTGGCCCGCGCGGGCGAGCTGTTGCGCCGCTGCCAGGCCGGCGGGTCCCGAGCCGATGATCGCAACGCGCTTGCCGGTCTTGGTTTCCGGCGGTTGCGGTTCGATCCAGCCATTCTCGAACGCCTTGTCCGCGATGGCGCATTCGATGGTCTTGATGGTGACGGGGACGTTGTCGATGTTCAGCGTGCAGGATTCCTCGCACGGCGCGGGACACACCCGGCCGGTAACCTCCGGGAAGTTGTTGGTCGAGTGCAGGTTGCGCGCAGCCTCTTCCCAGTCGGTGTGATAGACGAGATCGTTCCAGTCCGGGATCTGGTTGTTCACCGGGCAGCCGGTGTGGCAGTAGGGAATGCCGCAGTCCATGCAGCGTGCCGCCTGGCGTTTGACGCCCGGTTCGTCGAGCGGAATGACGAACTCCTTGAAATGGCGCACACGCTCGCCTGCCGGACGATAGGTCCGCTCCTGACGGTCAATTTCCAGAAATCCCGTAACCTTGCCCATGATCCGTCCTCAGTCGCTTCCCGGCAGGCCGATTTCGAGGACGTCCAGACCGGTCTTGTCCGCCTTGCGATGCTTGGCCATCTCGGCCAAGGCCCGGCGGTACTCGACCGGCATGATTTTCACGAACTTGCCCAGCATGTTCTCCCAGTCCTCGAGGATTTCCTGCGCTCGGCGTGAGCCGGTGTAGTGGAGATGGTTCTCGATGAGCTTGTGCAGGCGTTCATCATCGTTGCTGGTCATGTCGCCCATGACGTCCACGAGACCATGGGTTTCCAGATCGGCGCCTTGCATGACCAGCCGTTCCATGCGGTCGCCCTCGGCGAGAACCGGTTCGAGGTCGACCATCGCCATGTTACAGCGCCGCTTGAAGTCCCCGTCCAGATCCAGCACGTAGGCGATGCCGCCCGACATGCCTGCGGCGAAGTTGCGCCCTGTCGGCCCGATGACCACCACGACACCACCCGTCATATATTCGCATCCGTGATCGCCGGTACCTTCCACGACGGCGACGGCGCCCGAGTTGCGGACGGCGAAGCGCTCGCCGGCGATGCCGCGGAAGTAGCATTCCCCTGAAATCGCGCCATAGAGCACCGTGTTGCCGACGATGATGCTCTCTTCGGGCACGATGGCGCTCTCTTTCGGCGGACGCACGACAAGGCGGCCTCCGGACAGGCCCTTGCCGACATAGTCGTTCGCCTCGCCTTCGAGATCTAGTGTTACGCCGGATGCGGCCCAGGCGCCGAAGCTCTGGCCTGCGGTGCCTTTGAGGCTCACATGGATCGTGTCATCCGGTAGCCCTTTGTGGCCGTAGCGCTTTGCGACCTTGCCGGAGAGCATCGCGCCGGTCGTCCGGTCGGTATTGTGGATCGGCTGCTCGATGCGCACGGCCTTGCCGTTCTCCAGAGCGTCCTTGGCCTGGTCGATCAGCAGTCGGTCGAGGATGTCGTCAATGTGGTGCGTCTGGCGTTCGCAATTGAAGATGGCCACGTCTTTCGGCACGTCGGGTTTGTGGAACAGTCTCGTGAAGTCGAGCCCTTTCGCCTTCCAGTGCTCAATGGCCTCCTGCTTGTCGAGATTTTCGGTCTTGCCGATCAGGTCGTCGAATGTCCGGAAGCCCATCGTCGCCATCAGCTCGCGCACCTCTTCGGCGACGAAGAAGAAGTAATTGATGACGTGCTCGGGTGTGCCCGTGAAGCGCTTGCGCAGGACCGGGTCCTGCGTCGCGATGCCGACCGGGCAGGTGTTGAGGTGACA
>JANQQB010000024.1 GCA_028285165.1 Rhodobiaceae bacterium | reverse complement strand
CCGTAATAGCTGCCCTTGCGCTTGCGGGCGCCGCGGTGCTTGACGATCTGCGGCGCCGGATGGTCCTCGGCGATCAGGATGTAGGGAAACGACTTGTCGACGCGCAACAGCACGTTGAAGCGCGGCCGCAGCCGCTTGATCAGGTTGGCTTCCAGCAGAAGCGCTTCGGTTTCCGTATGGGTGCGGACGAATTCCATGCTCGCGGTCTGGGTGATCATGCGCGCGATGCGATGGGACTGACCGTTGAGCCGCGTATAGCTGATGACGCGCTTCTTCAGGCTGCGGGCCTTGCCCACATAAAGAACGTCGCCGGCTTCGTTGAACATGCGGTAGACGCCGGGCGCGTTCGGCAATTGCCGGACCATGTCGGCGATCACCGCCGTTCCGCGTTTCAGAGACGGACCGTCTTCGGAAGGCTCGACGGAGCTTGCCGAACCGTTTTCGGGTACGGCATCGGCCGGGTCGTCCAGCGGCACGGTTTCAGGGTCGTTGCGCGGCATCGTCTCTTTCAATGGGGCGGATCGAGCAGGCGCCGGACGAATCGCGGCCTGCCTACTCGACTACGCTAACGTCCGCCGTTTGCCATATCAAATGCTGCCCGCCGTCCAGCGCAATCATCTGACCGGTGATCGAGCGGTTTTCCCATAGATAGCAGATCGTGGCGCCAAACTCGGCAAGATCCGCACCGCGTCCAAGGATCGTCGCCTCGACCTGCTGGCGGAAATCGCTGTCGGCCTGGCGTGCGTTCATGATGGTCGGGCCCGGCCCGATTCCGTTGACCCGAATGCGCGGGGCGAGCCCCTGGGCCATGGTCTTCGTCGCCGTGAGGAGGGCCGATTTGGACAGGGTGTAAGAAAAGAATTGCGGTGTCAGTTTCCAGACACGCTGGTCGATCAGGTTGACGATCAGGCCTTCGCGATCGGCCGGCAGGGCCGCGGCCATGTCCTGCGCAAGCGCGATCGGCGCCTGCAGGTTGGCCGTCATGTGCTTGTCCCAGCTTGCCTCGGTCAGCGTGTCGATCGTGTCTTCCTCGAACAATGAGGCATTGTTGACCAAAAGCGCCGGTGCGCCCAGAAGGTCGACCGTGGCGGGCAGGATGCCGCGTACGGCCTCGATGTCGGACAGATCGGCCTGGACGACGGCGGCGCGCCCGCCCTGCCGGATCAGTGCCTCCGCCAGGGCATCGGCATCCTCGCGCGAGCGGTTGCAATGGATGCAGACCGACCAGCCTGCGGCAGCCAATTGTTCGACGATCGCTTTGCCAATGCGTTTGGCGCCGCCGGTTACGAGCGCAACGGAATCTGTCAACGGAAATCCCCGGAGTTCTCAAGTTAGGTGCCGGGTCGGCCGCGATACCGGGTTATCTACCTTAGGTATCAGGCCATGCCGGTCTGGAAGACAAGGTAGATATAGCTGAGATAGAAAATGACAAATATCACGCCGAGCGTTCGGCTGATCTCCAGTTTCAGCATTGTGAATATCAACAGGAGGCCGGACGACAGCACCATCGCCCAGATGTCGAAAATCAGGATTTCGGGGGGAACCGCGACGGGTACGATGGCAGCGGTGATGCCCATGATGGCGAGCAGGTTGAAGATGTTCGACCCGATCACGTTGCCGATGGCGACGGCGCCCTGGCCGCGGATCGCGGCCATCACCGTGGTCGTTAGTTCAGGCAGCGAGGTTCCGAGCGCGATGATGGTCAGCCCGATCGCGGCTTCCGATACGCCCCATTGCCGGGCCAGACTGACCGCGCCCTCGATGGTGAAATGGGCGCCGGCCGGCAGGCCGATCATGCCGCCGGCGAGGAACAGGACGGCGACGAGCACGCTGGACGGGACGCCGTCGACGTCCTCCATCAGCGCCATTGCGGGGTCTTCATCGTCGTCAATGTCGCGCTCGCTGCGGACGCCGGCGGCTCCCATTTCGGAGGGCCCCGGTCCGGCCTCTTTTTCCCGGGCACGCCGCGCCGTCAGCACCGTGCGGGCCGTATCGGCGATGAAAAACGCCAGGAGGGCCAGCAGAATGCCGCTGGCGATCAGGTCGAGTTCGCCGGTCGTGCACAGGATCGCGAAGATCACGGTGACGCCCATCATGAAAAACGCGCTGCGCAGGGCCCCGGGTTCGTCGCAGGAGGTCGCGGCGATGATCGAGGGGATGCCCATGATCAGGAGCACGTTGGCGACATTGGAGCCGACGACGTTGCCGATGGCGATACCGCTCGCATCGCCGAGCACGGCGCGGAGCGAAATGAACAATTCGGGAGCCGATGTGCCGAAGGCGACGATCGTCAGGCCGATGACGATGGCCGGTACGCCGATGGCCTCGGCGACGCCGACGGCGCCCCGCACCATCACGTCGCCCGCCAGAACAAGGAGCATCATGCCGCCCAATAGGCTGATGAAATCTGTCAACACCGGCAATCGTGCTCCAGGGGCGATTCAGCGCAAGGCGGGCAGGGTGTAGAGAAGGGTGCGGCCGGTCCGCCCGAACCGAGGCGGCGGAGACCGGACATATGCGTCATCGCCCGCAGGACATCAGGGCACTCGCCCAGGCCCCGAACTCCGCATATAGGGATGCACCCCGGCCAATAAAAGCCGCGCCGTTTTTCGATCACCGGTTGTCGCCGTCGAGCAGTCCCCCGAGGCCGCCGAGAACCGATCCTTCGCCCACATGCCTGCCGCCGCCCTGCGGCGCGGCAGCAAACACACGGCCGGCCAACCGGGAAAACGGCAGGCTCTGGATCCAGACCTTGCCCGGGCCCGTCAGCCGGGCAAAGAACATGCCCTCGCCGCCGAAAATCATCGATTTGATCGAGCCGGCCTGTTCCAGGTCGAAATCGACGCCTGACGTGAAGGCGGCGACACAACCGGTATCGATATGCATTTCCTCGCCCGGAGCCAGGGTCTTTTCGGTGACCGTGCCGCCGACATGCACAAACACCCAGCCGTCGCCGTCCAGTTGCTGCATGATGAAGCCTTCGCCGCCAAACAATCCGGTCATGATGCGTTTCTGGAAGAAGATGCCGAGCGCAACGCCGCGCGCGGCGCACAGAAAGGAATCCTTCTGGCAGATCAAGCGATTGCCGACCTCGTCCAGCTTGATCGCCAGGATATGGCCCGGATAGGGCGCGGCGAAGGCGACACGGGCCTTGCCGTGTCCTTCATGGGTGAAGACCGTGGTGAACAGGCTTTCGCCGGTCACAAGCCGTTTGCCGGCCCCCACCAGTTTGTCGAACAGGCCGCCGCCGCCCTGTTCCGATCCATCGCCGAACACCGTGTTCATGGTTACCGACGGTGGCTTGAACATCATCGAGCCGGCTTCGGCGATCGCCGATTCACCGGGATCGAGTTCGACCTCGACGAATTGCATTTCCGCGCCCTTGATCTCGAAATCGATATCGTCCGAGACTTGGCTCGACCGGGTGTGGCGCTGGCTCTGGGTGGCGGGTACGGATCCGAAAACCATGGCTTTCTCCTATCAAAGGGGTTTGGCGGGTTCGGGAAGGCGCGATCGGGGCGGGCAGGGCCGCGAAAGAAGCGCTCGCTCGACCGGAACGCTTCTGGACGGACCGGACCGCCGTGTCAGTCGCTCGGCTTTGTCGCGGCGAATGCCGGCACGGCCTGTTCGAATTGCGTCACCCATGCGACGAGGTTCGGATGGGTGGCGCGCCATGCGCCTTCGAACCGGAAATCCAGATAGCCGAGTGCGCAGGCCTTGGTGATGGCGCCGACATGGAGGGCATCATCGACATCCGTCGGATGGGTTTCCAGGGCAGCGAGCGTGCGAGCCACCTTGTCCGCCTGCCTGTCGACCCAGGGCTGATGCCATTTGTCCTCCGGGCGATAGCGCCGCTCGTAGACCTGCAGGATGGCGGCGTCGATCAGTCCGTCGCAGGCAGCCTGCAGGACCATTGCCCGATAGCGGCTTTCCGGGCTCGCCGGCAGGATGCGATTGCCGCCGGCAAGATGATCCAGGTAGTCGAGGATGACCCGGCTGTCGAAGAGTGTCGTGCCGTCTTCGAGCGTCAGCGCCGGGATCTTGCCGACCGGATTGGCCTTCAGCAAAGGGTCTGCATCGTTGTTGACGTCGGCGCCGCGTATTTCGATCCGGTCTGCAAGACCCAGATGCTGTGCGGCGATTTTGACCTTGCGGCCGAAGGGAGAGGCGGGCGTGGAGTACAGAATCATCATGGCGAAAACTTTCAGGGAGGCGTGGGGAACGATGCTCTAACTACGCGTTTCCTTGCGATTATCCCAATGGTTTCATGAAATTCGGACGCAGATTTGATCATTTCTTTCCGTCATGCGGGAAGCAATGCTGTTTTCTGCGCACATGTCCGGGGTGTGTTCAGACAGGTTGCCCGGCAAACACATGTCGTATCCGGCGGAGGGGACATCGCACTGTATCGTCCGGGCGAAAGGCGTTCGGTAGGCTGTCCGAGATTGCCGGCCGGATGCCCCCGGCCAGGCCGTCGATTACTGCGGACGCGCGACGCGGCAGCGGCCGTCATAGACGCGCCACGGGTCGAGACCCCTGATGCAGAATTCGACGTTCCATCTGATGCCGACAAATCCTGTGGATTCTTCGACGAAGTAGTACAGCGTGCGGGTGCGGTCGTCGTTGAAATGGGCGCGCGCATGACAATAGCGGCGGGCCAGCGGGCTCGGATTGCCAATGTCGTATCGGGACTCAGCGATGTGGTCGATCGCCTCGATCACCAGACCGCGTTCCAGCACTTTCGGATCGGTGTGGCGCCGGAAGCGCTTGCGGATCTTGGCTTCGAGCTTGGGATGCGTGCACTCCGGAATCACGCCCTGGCTGTCGAACAGGCCGTAGAAGATGCCTTCGCCGATTCGGGCCGGACCGGCGCTTGCCTGGAGCGGGATCGACAGCGAAAAGAGCACGGCGCCGATGAGCGCCAACAGGGAGTGTTTCATCACGAGTCCTTCCGGTTTCGTGCCGACACGGTGCGCGGCCGTGCATTGCGCATCGAGCCGGCGCAGCCGACCTGCTTCGCACTATGGCGCGGGGTCTTTCAGACGCAAGCCTTTTGTCGCAGGACCTGCGGTAGAACCTTGCGAGAACAGGGTTAATCGAGCGTTACCGGCGCGCTGTGACCGGCACGCCACACTTCCTTCGCCCGGATGTGCGGCGGCGACAGGTCTTGCAGGCGCTTGTCAAACCTGATCTATCGGCCGGGTGTCCGGAACGGGTCCGGACAAAAACTGATCCGGCGCGGGCTTCGACGCTTCATGTTCAAGATGATTACGTTTTTGGTCGTCTGCCTGATGGCCGTTCAGGTCATCCGGCCGCTCGGCCTGCCCGGCCTGAAACGGCGCAAGGACGCCTGGAAGCTCGCCGTTGGCGGCCTGCTGCTGACCCTGGCTGCGAGCATGATTGCCTATTATTCGCGCGTGGCCTGAGGGACTGACGCTGTCCCGGACCTGAACGCCGGCTATCTCCGGAAACTTTGCCGAAATCAAACCAGACGCGGGCCGCGATACTGGTCTTCCATGGCCTGCATGATGGCCCGGGCGATCAGCGCGGTGTCGTGGAATTCGACGAATTCGGTGGCCTCATCGTTCTCGAACCGCCAGAAATGGCCCATTTCGGTCGACAGGTCGTTGCCGGTGCGCCGGTTGCGCATTGTGACCGCGATGCGGGCGGCCGCCCGGTCGCCTTCCCCGAACAGGTCGATGACATCATATTCGACATATTCGAACAGCAGGTCGAGTTCCTGCATGCGTTTCAGGAACGCCTCGCGACCCTGGATTTCCTGGCTGTAGGGGCTGAGTTCCGGTGAACAGATCCACACGAAACGGATGTCGTTGGAAAACTGGCGAATCGTTCCTTCGATGTCGCCGCCGGCATAGGTCTTGTAGATCGACCAGGCCCGATCAACCGAACTCCGCATGAACGCCCCTCTTGTCTTTATGCCCGGATCCTGCCCGATCCGATTTGTGTATACATATGACTATTTGCGGATTACACGCCCGTGGCAAGCGGCAATCCGCACCAATGAAATCGGCCTTTGGTCGAACGCCTTCGCCGCCGGCAACACGCAATAGGCGAACCGTTAGATCGGGTTCGCGGCAATTTTGAGCCGTGCCTCGTTATCCGAAGGCCGTGGCAAGCGGTATATGGTGCGGTCCTTGCCGTCAGGGAAGGTGTCGCGTGCGATCGCCGTACCTCCGAGACGCAGGACAAGACGCCTGGCGGCCTCGTTCCGGTCGTCCATATGGGTCTCGACCTGCGGCCAGCCGGCATGGTCGAGCGCAAAGACGATCGCAGCGCGTGAGGCTTCCGTCGCGTAGCCCTTGCCACGGGCGGGCGGCAGCAGCCACCACGTCAATTCGCGACGCGGCCAGCCGTCGGTGTGAAACAGACCGCAGCCGCCGCAGGCCATGCCGGTCTCGCGTTCCTCGACGATCCACAGGCCGTAGCCGCGCAAGTGCCAATGGCCGACATCCTGCGCCAGCCGCCGCCAGGCCCGATCCGGGCGCAGCGGGCCGCCATAGAAATACGAGGCGTCTGCATCGGCAAAAAAGTCCCGATAGACCGGGAAATCATCCGGTCCCGGCGCGCGCAACAGGAGCCGCTCGGTCTCGATCGAGGGAATCGTGACAGTCATCGGTCGATCAGCGCTTGCGCCGACCGCGCCGGGTCTGCGCTTTGTTGCCATCGCGCATCGGTACGGGCAGATCGGTGCCCGGTCCCATTTCGCCGAGCGCGGGTTTGGCGACGCGGGATTTCGACGCCTTGGCCGCCTTCGGCAGGTTGCCGCGGGCGCCGTATTTGCGCTCGCCGCGGAAACCGCCGGTGCGATCCTCGATCTGGGTCTGGCGGGCGAGCGGGTCGTCGGCGATCGCCAGTTCGGTTTCCTGCAGGCGCTTGATCTCGTCGCGCAGCCGGGCCGCTTCCTCGAATTCCAGGTTGGCGGCGGCGTCGCGCATGCGCTTTTCGAGCCCTTCCAGATGCGCCTTCATGTTGTTGCCGATCAGCTCGCCTTCCTCGGCGAAGCCGGTATCGACGGTGACGCGGTCCTGCTCGTAGGCGCTTTCCAGGATGTCGGCGATGTTCTTCTTCACCGATTGCGGCGTTATGCCGTGTTCCAGATTGTAGGCGACCTGTTTTTCGCGCCGGCGCTCCGTCTCCGCCATCGCCCGCTCCATGGAGCCGGTGATGTTGTCGGCATAGAGGATCACCCGCCCGTCGACATTGCGCGCGGCGCGGCCGATGGTCTGGACCAGCGAGGTTTCCGAGCGCAGGAAGCCTTCCTTGTCGGCGTCCAGAATGGCGACGAGGCCGCATTCGGGAATGTCGAGGCCCTCGCGGAGGAGGTTGATGCCGACCAGCACGTCGAAGGCGCCGAGGCGCAGGTCGCGGATGATCTCGATGCGCTCGATCGTGTCGATGTCGGAATGCATGTAGCGCACGCGCACGCCGTGCTCGTGCAGGTATTCGGTCAGGTCCTCGGCCATGCGCTTGGTGAGCGTCGTGACCAGCGTGCGATAGCCCTTCTTCGCGACATCGCGCACCTCACCGAGAAGGTCGTCGACCTGGGTCTTGGCGGGTCGCAGTTCGATTTCCGGATCGGTCAGGCCGGTCGGGCGGATCACCTGTTCGACGAAGACGCCGCCGGTTTCCTCCAGTTCCCAGCCGCCGGGCGTTGCCGAGACGCAGACCGTCTGCGGGCGCATGGCGTTCCATTCCTCGAAACGCAGCGGCCGGTTGTCCATGCAGGACGGCAGGCGGAAGCCGTATTCGGCGAGCGTCGCCTTGCGCCGGAAGTCGCCGCGATACATGCCGCCGAGCTGGCCGATCGTCACATGGCTCTCGTCGACGAAGACGAGCGCGTTGTCGGGCAGGTATTCGAACAGGGTCGGGGGCGGCTCGCCCGGACGCCGTCCGGTGAGGTAGCGGGAATAGTTCTCGATGCCGGCGCACGACCCGGTCGCTTCCATCATTTCCAGGTCGAAACGGGTGCGCTGTTCGAGGCGCTGGGCTTCCAGCAGGCGGCCGGCCCGGTTCAGCTCCTCCAGCCGCCAGACCAGTTCCTCTTTGATCGCCTTGGTCGCCTGCTGCAGCGTCGGGCGCGGCGTCACATAGTGGGAATTGGCGTACATCTTGACGAGTTTGAGTTCGTCCGACTTCTGGCCGGTCAGCGGGTCGAACTCGGTGATCTGCTCCACCTCGTCGCCGAACAGCGAGACCCGCCAGGCGCGGTCCTCCAGGTGGGCCGGGAAGATCTCGATCGTGTCGCCGCGCACCCGGAAGGTGCCGCGGGCGAAGTTCACGTCGGCGCGCTTGTATTGCAGGGCGACGAGATCGGCGAGCAATTGCCGCTGGTCGATCCGGTCGCCGACCTGCAGCGCAAAGGTCATCGCCGTATAGGTCTCGACCGAGCCGATACCGTAGATGCAGGACACCGAGGCGACGATCACCACGTCGTCGCGTTCCAGAAGCGAGCGCGTCGCGGAGTGCCGCATGCGGTCGATCTGCTCGTTGATCGAGGATTCCTTCTCGATATAGGTGTCGGTGCGCGGGACGTAGGCTTCCGGCTGGTAATAGTCGTAATAGGACACAAAATATTCGACGGCGTTGTCCGGAAAGAACGATTTGAACTCGCCGTAGAGCTGGGCGGCCAGCGTCTTGTTCGGGGCAAGAATCAGCGCCGGGCGCTGGGTCGCCTCGATCACCTTGGCCATCGTATAGGTCTTGCCGGAGCCGGTGACGCCGAGCAGGACCTGCATGTCCTCGTCCTGTTCGGCAACGCCCTCGACCAGTTCGGCGATCGCCTGGGGCTGGTCGCCGCGCGGTTCGAATTCGGACACGATCTTCAGTTCGATCCCGCCCTCGGACTTGTCCGGGCGTTCCGGCCGGTGCGGGACCCAGGGCTGCTCCTGGAACTCCGGCCGGCCTTCCTCGATCAGCTTGGAGAGCGCCTCGACGGTTGCCGTGATGCCGGAGGAGGGCAGGGCGGCGGCGTCTTCCAGCGAGACGTCGAGGCCGGCCACCGCATTGAGGCCGCTTGCCACACGTTCCTCCGCCGAGGCCCGGCCGCCCATGGACGTGCCGCGGGCGGTCTTGATCGGGCCGTCATCGGACGCTTTCGATTTCCGGGCTTTCACCTTGCCGCCGCCGCCGACGGGTTTGTCCGGCAGCTTCTGCTGGTTCTTGGCGTCCTGGGTATCGGCGCGCACGGATTCGTCGCCGCCATACCGCGCCCGCGTGCTGGCTGCCGCCTTGCCGGAGCGTTTGGTCGAGCCGGCCCGTCCCGCCTTGCTGCGCGCCGGTGCCGCCTCGGCCTCGTCGGCGATTTCCTGTGCCCAATCGGCGATCGGCGTGGCGGAAAGGTCCGGCATGCCGTCCGTCGGCGACCCGGACAGGTCCTGTTGCGGCTTTTCGCCGAAGCCGTCCGGCTCCCGGGCTTTCGCCGGTTTCGATTTCGAGGGTTTGGGCATCGTCAAAGTATGGACTGGGACCGGTTGGGAAGAAAGTCCGAATTCGACCCGCGGGGCCTATCTTATGTAAATGTCAGTTTGTGTCAGCAGCGGCCGCCGGCCGTGCCGCGAGCCGGGCCTCGACGTCCGCCAGGAAGGCTTCGATGCGCCGCTTGTTGACGCCGAGATCCGAGCGACCGATCTGGCTCCTCGAATAGATCGCCAGCTGGCTTTCGCCCGGCGCCGCCTCGATCACGCGGATCGAGACCGTATCGGGGAACTGCAACAGGCGTGTGCGCTGGATGAAGCGCAGGTCGTCGGGCTCCGGCCCGTTGATAACCCGAACATTCGGCAGCGCCCGGGCCGCGTCGGTCAGCGTTTCGATCATCGTCTCCCGGTCCGCCGCGTAGGTCCTGGAGGCTTGCGCGGCCTGTGCCTTGGCGCAGAGCGGCGGCGGACAGACGAGATAATGGTTCGGCCGGTCCGGCAGGACGAGTTCCTCAAACCGTGTCGGACCGAGATCGGGATCGCCGAAGAGCGTCGCCCAGACCTGGTCCGGGCCGGTCAGGAACAGGACCGCCAGGCAGACGATCACGGCGCCCGCGATCAGAAGGGGAATGGCGAGGAGAATGCGCTTGATCATCCCGAAGCTAACGGCCCGCACTGCAACGATGGCCGGACCAGAACTGTCCGGCCACGCTGTTCGTCGCCATGCTATTGCGCGGGCGTGATTCGATAAAGGCCGCCATTGCCCCGGTCGGTCAGAAACCACAACGCGCCTTCGGGGCCTTCGCGCACGTCGCGAATGCGGCCATAGGCATTGGTCAGGATGCGTTCTTCCGAGGCGACCCGTTCACCGGAAAGCTCAAGCCGCGAAATCAACTGGTCCTTCAGCGCGCCGGCGAACAGGTTGCCGCGCCATTCGGGAAACAGCCTTCCGGAGTAAAAGGTCAGGCCGGACGGGGCGATGGACGGATCCCAGTAATGCACCGGCTGTTCCATGCCGGCGGCCTCGGTGCCGGTGCCGATCTTGGCGCCGGAATAGTGCCGGCCGTAGGAAATCACCGGCCAGCCGTAATTCTTGCCGGCTTCGGGAATGTTGATCTCGTCGCCGCCGCGCGCACCGTGCGCCGAGGTCCAGAGCTTGCCGGTTTCCGGATGCAGGGCGGCGCCCTGGGCGTTGCGGTGGCCGATCGACCAGAGTTCCGGCAGGGCGCCGTCGGTATTCAGGAACGGATTGTCAGACGGCACCGAGCCGTCCTTGTTGATGCGGACGACCTTGCCGATGTGGTTGCCCCTGTTCTGGGCCTCTTCGCGGTCGCCGCGATCGCCGAGCGTGACCATCAGCGTGCCGTCGCGGGCGAACACGATGCGCGAACCGAAATGCCGGCCGCCGCGCGTTTTCGGCTGCTGCTGGAAGATCACCGTCACGTTTTCCAGCGACGGGCGATTGCCACTGACGTCGAGCTCGGCCCGGGCGACCGCCGTGCCGCGCTCGCCGCCGGAGCCCGGTTCGGAATAGGACAGGAAGATCGTGTTGTTCGACGCAAAGTCCGGGTCGACCACCACGTCGAGCAGGCCGCCCTGACCGCCCGCCGCGACGCGCGGTACGTTGCGCACCTCCCTGCGATTGTTGCCTTCCGGATCAATCAGCACCATGTCGCCGTCGCGTTCGGTGATCAGCATGGAGCGGTCCGGCAGGAAGGCGACCGCCCAGGGATTGGAAAACCCGTCGGCGACCTGTGTGACCTCGATTGTGTGGTGGCGGGTGTCGAAGGTGCGGCTTTCGGCGAGCGCCGGCGCGGTCATCGCGGCAAAGCCGATGAGAGCCAGCGGCACGGCGCCGAGCGCCCGCGCTCGGCTGAAAATCGATGTTGGCATGAAGTCCTCAATTGGCATCGGGTCGTCCCCTGCCGGGTATGTAGTTCGAACGGCACGGATGGCGAGGGAGCGACGGCGGCTTTACGGATTTGTCTGGGGAACGACGCGAGCCGAACCGGCGTCGCTCCGCCTTATGTGTTGACTCGCCGGGGCGACATCTGCCTACATTCGGAAACCTTGAAGGGGTGACCGGCTTGCAGACGACGATCGTCTATCGCCATCCGAAACTGCGCCGCGCGACGGGCTGCGACCTCGTCGTCTGACGCTGCGTCTTTTTGCGCCTCTGTGCGTTTGAGACTGCGTTCTTTCTGAACCCCGACAGCGACGCCCTTCATGATCTCTGCAGATGGATTGCGGCTGGCAATCGACATAGGCGGTACGTTCACCGACACCGTGCTGATGGATGCATCGGCGCGCATCGTCGCGACCAACAAGACGCCGACGACGCCCAACGCGCCGGCGCTCGGCGCGCTTGCCGGTGCTCGGGCGGCGCTTGAGGCGGCGGGCGCCGGTTGGGGCCAGGTCTCGGCCTTCATCCATGGCACGACGCTGGCCACCAATGCCCTGATCGAACGGCGCGGCGCGACGGTGGCGACCGTGACGACGGAAGGCTTCCGCGACATCCTCGAGATCGCCTATGAGCGGCGGTACAGCCAGTATGCCATCGACATCGAAAAGCCAGACCTGATCGTGCCGCGCACGCGGGCGCTGACAATCGGCGGGCGCGTGGATGCGCGGGGGCGGGAACTTGCGCCGCTGGACGAAGCGGGGATTGAGGGACTGGTCGAGGCGCTGACGGCCGCCGAGGTCGAGGCCGTCGCGATCTGCCTCCTGCATTCCTATGCCAATCCGGCGCATGAACTCCGGCTGTGCGATCTGCTGACCGCCCGGATGCCGCACCTCGTCGTCTCCCTCAGCCACGAGGTCAGCCCCGAAGCGCGGGAATTCGATCGGCTGTGCACGACCATCGCCAACGCCTATATCCAGCCGCTGATGGCGCGCTATCTCGCCGACATCGCGGCGCGGTTTGCGGGCGAGGGCCTTTCCTGCCCGATCCTCATGATGACGGCGGGCGGCGGCATGACGACGCTCGAAACGGCGGCGCGGCTGCCGATCCGGCTGGTGGAATCCGGCCCGGCCGGCGGGGCGATCCTGGCCGCACGCATTGCGGCGGAGACGGGTGAACAGGACGTGCTGTCCTTCGACATGGGTGGCACCACGGCCAAGCTCTGCCTGATTGACGGGTTTCGCCCGCAGACGTCGCGGAAATTCGAGATCTCCCGCGCCGAACGCTTCATCAAGGGCTCGGGCATGCCGGTGCGCATTCCGGTGATCGAGATGATCGAGATCGGCGCCGGCGGCGGTTCGATTGCCGCCGTCGATACGCTCGGGCGCGTCACCGTCGGCCCGAAAAGCGCGGGCTCGGAACCGGGACCGGCCGGTTTCGGCAAGGGCGGTACGGCGCCGACCGTGACCGATGCGGACATCGTGCAGGGCTATATCGACCCGGAGCGGTTTGCGGAGGGCCGGCTGACCATCGATCCCGGGGCGTCGGAACGGGCGCTCGCGGCTCAGGTCGGCGTGAAGCTCGACCAGGATGCCGGCGGCGCGGCGAATGCGGTCACGGAAATCGTCGACGAGGCGATGGCAAGCGCCGGGCGCATGCATGCGGTGGAATCGGGCAAGGATCTTGGGCCCCGGCTGATGATCGCCTTCGGCGGCAACGGCCCGCTGCATGCCACCCGGCTGGCGCGGCGCGGGGGCGTCCGGCGCATTCTGGTGCCGCCCGATCCGGGTGTCGGCTCGGCCGTCGGGTTTCTGTACGCGCCGGTCTCTTTCGACATCGTGCGCTCGTATTATGCGACGCTCGAAACCCTCGACATCGATGCGCTGAACGCCCTGTTTGACGCCATGGCGCG
>JANQQB010000002.1 GCA_028285165.1 Rhodobiaceae bacterium | reverse complement strand
GCGATGACGGGCATTTCCGTCGATCGGCACAAGGTCTATGCCTACGTGCTGATGGGCGCGATGGCAGCGCTGGCCGGCATCATGCTGACGGGCAAGCTGAACGCCATCCAGGCGACGTCGGCGCCGTATTTCAACCTGCATGTGATTGCCGCGGTCGTTGTCGGCGGCACGTCGCTGTTCGGCGGCCGCGCGTCGATGCTCGGCTCGCTGGCGGGCGTTCTGTTGCTGTCGATGATGATCAATGCGCTGGTGACCTTACGCATCGAATTCTTCTGGCAATCGGTTGCCTCCGGCGTCGTCATCATCGTTTCGGTCGCCACCTATACCTGGCTCCAGAAGAAGGATCGGGACGGCAGCGGCAGCCTGTTCGCTGCGCTCGCCAATCCGGACAATCGCAAACTGGCGGCCTTGACCGCCTGGCTCGTCGGCGGGCTCGCGCTTCTCGCCCTGGTCGGCGTCGTATTTGGTGGCCCGCCCAATCCGAGCGGATAGGACGGGTCGCAAATCGTGGCCGCGGCCACATAATCATCATGGGAGGAAAAACATGAAAACACTGCAGCTTGCACTGACGGCCCTGCTCCTGACCTCGACGGCGGCGTTTGGCCAGTCCTTGCCGTTGAAGGAATTGCCGGGCGACGCCGACCGGGATCATTGGCTGCCGGCCCAGGTCAACAAGGACGGGTCACTGGAGGCGCTTCAAAACATGACCGGCGCCGAGGCGGTTCCGTTCAAGGGCCAGCAGGACAAGCCGATCCAGATCGCGCTGATCTACCCGTCGGCGGATGTGTCCGATTTCTGGGCGCGCAATTACCTGGCGCTGACCAAGCGGCTCGACCAGCTCGGCATCCAATACGAGACCCGCGAATTCGCCTCGCGTCAGATCGAGCATTCGCTGCAGGCGACCTATGCCGCCCAGGTGGATCAGGATTCCGACATCTATGATTTTGTCATCTTCGGTCCGTCCGAATTGGCGACTCAGGCCGACAACATCGACAAGCTGGCCAGCAACGAGAACCTGACGACCTTCGTCTGGGCGTTCCACACACCGCTCAAATACCTGAAGACCCAGCCGGCCGCGTGGTTCGACTTTTCATCCGCCTATGGCGCGCAGAAGATCTGCGACTACATGGTCGAGCGCCTCGGCAAGGACGTTACCTATGCCATGAACCGCGGCATCCCGGGCATCACCGACAACCAGCGCTCCGGCGATTTCAAGGATTGCGTTGCCGAGAAGGGCAATTGGAACGTGGTCTACGAGCATTACGGCGAGTACCAGCGCGAGGGCGGCTTCGAGGGCACGCAATTGATGCTGCAGGCCTATCCGGAGGCCAAGGTGATCCACAACGCCAACACGGCCATGTCGATGGGTTCGGTCGAGGCACAGGTCGCGGTCGGCAAGGAGAAGGAAATCTTCTCGACCGGCTGGGGCGGCACCGGGCTTGAGCTGGACGCCATCCGCCGCGGCGAACTCGACGCAACCCCGATGCGTATGGGCGATGACGTCGGTGCCGCGACCGCCGAGGCGATCAAGGCGCATATGGAAGGCCGCTCGGAAGAATTGCCGCTCGTCTTCCTCGGCCGCATCACGGTTGCCCACGATCAGATGAGCATTGAGGAAATCGATGCGTTGGAACAGGAAGCGTTCCGCTTTTCCGGTGTCGGTGCACTGAAGCGCTGAGACGCCTGAACCCAAGAGACATTCGACCCGGCGCGGGTTCTGTCCGCGCCGGGTCGTTATTTTTTCGGCAACAGTCGAAAGCCCGTCGACTGTTTGGTTTGATCGTGTCAGCGGCCGGACGCACCCGGGGTCAGGGCGTCGAAGCGCATGATCTTGAACTCGCCCTTCGTGCCGTCCTCGCCGCCGTTCAGCACCGGTGAACGGTGCAGTTCGTTGATCGTCACGTAGATCTTGTGGTCCGGCCCGTAGGCGAAGCCGTCCGGCCAGGACATGTCGTCCCGTTGAAAGAGCGTCTCATAGGTGCCGTCCGGGCGCACCACGCCGACCGAATCGTCGGTGATCGAGGTGATGTAGACGTTGCCGCCGCCGTCGACCGTCGAGCCGTCGGAGATCGGCTTGTCGCCATAGCGTTCCACACGGGCTTCAAGATCCGCGGCATCAAGCGTTTCGTCGAGCAGGTCGGCGGTCCTGACCCGATACATCGACGTGCCGGTCATGGGCGCGAAATAGACCCAGGTGTTGGTCGGGTCCATGGAGATCGGGTTCGCGCCGATTCGCGCCGGGCTGCCGCCGAGCGTCACGACCGTGCCGTCGATGACCATGTCGAGATCTTCCGGCCGGGTGAATTTTGAGCCTTCCAGCACCCGCCGCGCCCGGCCCGTGCGCAGATCGACGACGATCAGCGCCGAGGTTTCCGGAGAACCCGTATCGGTGATGTAGATCGCCTCATGTTCCCGGTCGACCGCAAGGTCGTTGAGAAAGGTCGTCGGTTTGGTCACCGGGGCGGCGAGATAGACGATCCGGTGCAGCCGCTCCGCACGGGTGTCCCAGCCGACGATGCGCCCGGCCTGTCCGTCGCCGGCACCGTCGAGCATCCACAGCACGCCCTCGCGGTCGGCGCGCAGGCCAAGCACGCCCTTCAGACCGGGCCCGTCGCCGTCGGGCGCGTTCGACCAGGCCGCATTCGGGTAGGGTTTGGTCGCGCCGTCCGGCATCACTTCCACAATGCGCAACGGCTTGCCGTAGAATTCGTGGACGCTCATGAAAATGCGCCCGTCCGGGCTCACGGCGATGTTGCCTGGCGGCGTGTCTGCCGCAAAACGTGCGACGGTTTCGATATCCTCGGCGTTTGCGCCGAACGCCATAGACGCGGTCAGGATCGCCGCGCCTATCCCAATACAGGCCCTCTTCATGCTTTCTCCTCCGGGTTTGTCTGGCCGAGACCTAAATCATTCGATATTCTTGATCGAGAGGCGCATTCTGAAACCTGCGTTCGAAAAATTCGAATGAGTGAGCATGTACGACATCGCGGATCTGGAGACGTTTATCGAGGTCGTTGAGCGCGGCGGGGTGACCGCCGCAGCCCATGCGCTCGACATCGCACCGTCGACGGTCAGCCATCGCATCGCCAAGATCGAGAAGCGGCTGGAGACCCGTCTGTTTCATCGGGACAGCCGGCATTTTTCACCGACGGACGACGGTCGCCAGTTCTGGCTGCGCGCCCGCGACATCGTCGAAGCGCTCCGGGAGGCGGAACAGGAAGCCATGGGGGGCGCGTCCGGGGTGCGCGGTATCTTGAAAGTGACGCTGCCGCCCTGGGTCATGAACGCGTTCGTCGCACCGCGTCTTGCGGCCTTTCAGGCAAAGAATCCCGACCTCGCGCTTGAATTCCTGACGACCGACCGGTTCGTGAATCTGGTCGAGGAGCGCCAGGACCTCGGCGTGCGCGTCGGTGCGCTCAGCGACAGCGCATTGCGCGCGCAAAAGATCGCCGACAACGAACGCGTGATCTGCGCCTCCCCGGCCTATCTCCGAAAGGCAGGCGAGCCGACGACCATCGATGCACTGGAGCGGCATCGTTTTGTTGTGCTGCCCTGGCAGCGGTCTCTGCTGCTCAACACCGACGGCGGCGGACCGCGCGCGATCACGCCGGTGCATCGGATTATTCTGACGGATGCCGAAGCGTTGACCTCGGCGGCGCTGAATGATGTCGGCCTTGTCGTGAAGTCACGCCTCGCGATCAGCGCGCCCCTTTCGGAGGGACGATTGGTCGAAGTGCTTCCGGGCGCATTGGCCGATGCATCGGCGCCGATTCACCTCATTCGAACCGGCGCGACGCCGCCGCCGCGAAAGGTCTCGGTCTTTTCGGATTTCCTGCGCGATGTCTTTGCATCGCACAGCGCCAACCCGGAACCTTTCTAGTCGATGAGCGGGGAAGGGCGGGTGCCGATGTCCCGGCACCACAATCGACTGTTTGTGCATGCTCAGACGGTGTGAACGCTCCGGGCCACCTTGGCCGCCTGTGCACCTGCATGCGTGGCAATCCAGCCGTTCCGCCAGGCAAGGGTCTGCCCGTAATTGAAACTGGATTCGTGTTGCGTACCCGGCCAGTCGCTGCCCCACATCAGCCGGTCCGCGCCGAGGCGGTTGATCAGCCGGTCGAACAGAGATTGTGTGGCCGGCCCGGCCTGGGCAAAGGGGACGCCTGGAAGAACACGATAGGGCGCCGACACCTTGACCATGACCTTTTCCCGCGGTGCGCGGCACAGGGCACGAAACCCGTCGCATTGCAGGGGCGCGAACGGATTGGGCAGGCCGAAATGGTCGACAACGACACATGAATTGGTTTTCAACAAGCTTTTCAGGAGCGGCGGCAGCGCCGGTCCCCTGGCGTGGATCTCCACATGCCATCCGAGAGCGTCCGCCCGCTTGAGAACGGTCTGCCAGTCTGCCGGCTCGAATGTGTCCTCCTTGCCCAGCAGATTGAAGCGCATGCCGATCACACCGCGTGCGTTCAAATCCGCCAGTGCACCTTCGGAAATGCCGGCATCGACCACCGCCACGCCGGCAAGGGTCAGGTCCTCGTAAGCCTCCGCCCGCTCCAGGCAATCCGTCAGAAAGCTGTTGTCGGTGCCGAGGAAGCTCGGCTGCACAAGCAGGCCGCCGTCAAGGCCATGCGCTCTGAGCAGCGTCACATAATCTTCCAGGAGGGCATGTGAATCCGGTGTGTAGCGGCGCCCGGGCGCCATGGCGAGGTCGTTGCGAAACACATGGGCGTGCCCGTCGAACAGGCCGTCCCGGCCGCCGAACAGGTGATTTGCGCCGGTCAGATTGATCATGAAATTACCATTGACTCTACTACTTCTCTATAGAAGTATACCTTTTGTTAAGGAAAGGTCAACCATGTCCGCGCCCGCACTGAAAGGGGACCACCGGCTGCCGCTCTATCAGCGCCTCGCTGACAGCCTGCGCGAGGACCTGCGCGCCGGGCGCTGGCGGCCGGGCGACCGGGTGCCGTCGGAAAACGAGTTGGCCGTCGATACGGGACTGGCCGCGGGCACGGTGCGCCAGGCGCTTGCCAGACTGGTCGACGAGGGGCTCTTGGAACGGCGCCATGGAAAGGGCACGTTCGTCCGCAGGCCGAGTTTCGATCAGTCGCTTTTTCGGTTTTTTCGCTTCCGGTCGATTGACGGCACGAAGCCGGTGCCTGTAAGCCGGATTCGTGCGTGCACGACTGCGATACCATCGCGCTATGTCCGAGAAAAACTACAAATGAACGAAGAGGGGCGCGCCATTACAATCCGCCGCCTTCGTGTCATCGATGACCAACCGGTCCTGTCGGAGGAAATCTGGCTGCCGGAGGAAAGGTTCGCGGCCCTTATGGACCTGGATCTGCAGAAGGCGGGCGACCTGCTCTATCCGATCTACGATACCGAATGCGGTCAGATCGTCGCCAGCGCCGAAGAAGTGCTGACCGTCGAGACGGCCGATAACGACGTTTGTCAGAACCTCGGACTGGACGTGGCGGCCCCGGTGGTTGTCATCGAACGTCTGGCCCGGAGCTATGACGGCACCCCTCTGGAATGGCGGCGAAGCTGGGGCCGCGCCGACCAATTCAGCTACCACACCGAAATCCGCTAATCGGCGAAATCAAGGGAGATAATACCATGAAATCGATAAGGTCTTTTGGAATTGCCCTGTTCGGGCTGGCGATGGCGTCGACCTCGGCGCTGGCCGAACCGCGCGAGGTCCGGATCGCGAGCCACGTGTCCGACCTGTCGCCGCTGCATGCCCAGTCGCAATTGTTTGCGGCGGCCATCGAAGAGCGTCTTCCCGGCCAGTTCGAGTTCAAACTGTTCCCGGGCGGACAGCTCGGCAAGGAAAAGGCCCTGATGGCCAATGTCCAGGCCGGCTCGATCGAGATGATCAATGTCGCATCCGGCGTGATGAAGCTGGACAGGAAGCTCGGCGTCTTCGATTTGCCCTGGCTGTTCTCCGACCGTGAACATGTCATCCGGGCCATGCAAGCAGGCCTGGAGGACGCGATCCGGGCGCGCATCGAAGAGGTCGGCGGCATGAAGGTCATCGGCGTCTACGAAAACGGCTTCCGCCATGTCATCAATTCCCAGCGTGAAGTGCGCACGCCCGACGATCTCGACGGTCTGAAGATCCGCATTTCCGGCGGCAAGTTCCGCCAGGGTGTCTTCCAGAAAATGGGCGCGACGCCGCAGAAAGTCTCGTGGGGCGAAACCTTCACGGCGCTGCAGAGCGGCGTGGTCGACGGCGCGGAAGCCGCCGCCTACGGCTTCTACGAGCAGAAGCACTTCGAGGTGGCGAGCCATCTGTCCGCGACCCGGCATGTCTACACCCCGTCCTTCCTGGTCGCGTCCAATGCGTTTTTCGACAGCCTGACCGACGAGCAGAAGAAAGTGTTCGTCGAGGTCGGACGCGCCATCACCGAAGAGGCCTATGCCAAGTCGGCCGAACTTGAAGAAAAATACATCGCCGAAATGAAGACCAAGCTGACCATCAACGATGTGGATCTGGCGGCCTTCCAGGAAGCGACGGCCTCGTCCTATGACGAGTACGTGTCCAGCCAGGGCGACGACTACCTCAAATTCGTGCGTGAGACGGCGCAATAAGCGCGGTCCTGCGCCTTCTGGATCGGCTGGTCGAGGCCGCGGCAGTTCTGGCCTTTGCCGCGTCCTCGACGCTGATCCTGATCAACGTCGTGAACCGGTATGTGGTTCTCGACTTCATGCGGGGCATCGCTCGGGACTATCCGTCCTTCGATCCCGTCTACCGTTTCTTTCGCGATGGACTGGGATCCTGGAGCGTGATGGCCGATGAGGTGCCCGGCTATCTGCTGGTCTGGATCGCCTTTCTCGGCGCCTACCTGATGCTGCGACGGGACGGTCACATCAGTTTCGAAACCCTCGTCGATGCGCTTCCCCGTCTGGCCGGCAAGGCGGTGCGCGTCTTCAACGGCCTGCTTCTGATCGGTTTCTTCGCAATCCTGCTGGTTCAGTCGGTGCGCATGATCCGGGTATCGGGCCGTACCGAGATCGAGACCGCCGAAATCGCGCAGGGCTGGTTCATGGCGATCCTGCCGCTTGCCGCAATCCTCTTCATGCTTGCCGTGTCCATTCGGCTTGCGGGCATCATACGCCCGCCGCGAGGTTCCTGACCGTGCTCGGCTGGATGGTGATCCTCTTGCTTCTGGCCATGATCGTCATGGGCATGCCGATCGGCTTTGCGCTCATGATCTCGGCCGCCATCGCCATGGCGTTGTCCGGCATCGACCTGATCATGGCGCCGATCCAGCTGTTTTCCGGCGTCAACAAGGTCATCCTGCTGGCCATTCCCCTGTTCATCTTCATGGGGGAATTGATGGGCGCGACTTCGATTTCGGACCGCATCATCAATCTTGCCCGGGCGCTGGTCGGCTGGATGCGCGGCGGCCTGGCGCACGTCAACGTCGTCACCTCCATGTTCATGGCGGAAATGTCGGGGTCCGCGGTCGCCGACGCGGCGGTGATGAGCAAGATCTTCGTGCCCTCCATGCAAAAGCAGGGCTATCCGAAGACCTTCGCCGCGGCCGTGACGGCGACCAGTGCCACGCTCGGCATCATCATCCCGCCATCGATCCCGATGGTGCTTTACGGCGTCACCACCAACACATCGATCAAGGACCTGTTCACAGCCGGCATCGTACCGGGCATCCTGCTTGCCGGGGCGTTCATGATCACGAACTTCCTGTTCGCCCGGCGCGAGGGACACCCGATCGACGAGCACTTCGAGATGCCCCGCCTCGGTAGCGCGTTCCTGTCGGCGCTGGTCCCGCTGACCATCCCGGTCTTCGTTGTCGGCGGTCTGATCGGCGGCTTCGTGACTCCGACCGAAGCGGCCGGCGTCGGCGTCTTCGCGGCGCTGATCTACGGCTGGGTCATCGAGCGGGATCTGAATGCCGCAAAGGTCTATGAACTGGCCTCGACCACCGTGCGCCAGACCTCCGTCGTAATGATGATCATCGCCGGCTCCGCCGTGCTCGGCCAGTTTCTTGCCAACGAACAGATCCCGCAGCAGATCGCCGCCGTGCTCGGTCAGGTGACAGACGAATTCATCCTGCGCATGCTGCTGATCAACTTTTTCCTGCTTTTGCTGGGCATGTTCCTGCACGCCTCGGCGGCGATCATCGTGGTCATCCCGGTGCTGTTGCCGCTTTCTCAAGAAATGGGCATCGACCCGGTGCATTTCGGCGTCATCGTCTGCCTCAACCTCGGCATCGGCCAGCAGACACCGCCGGTCGCCTCGGTCCTATTGACGGTGTGTTCCGCGACCGGTCTGAAGATCGAGGACGTCATGCGCTATTGCCAATGGTACATCCTGGCCATGTTCGCGACGCTCCTGACGGTCAGCTTCACGCCGATGACGGCGATCTGGTTCAAGTGACGGAACGGGCGCTGCTCGGCGATCCGGAGATCGATCAGATGGCTTGCCACGGATCGATCAAGCCGATCCCGCACTCCTCGAAGTCACCAATGTTTCGGGTCGCTAGGGCGGCACCGTTAGCGCGGGCGATAGCGGCAATCTGGGCGTCGAATTGGCTGATCGGCCGTCCGGCTGCCCGCCGGTCAGCGACAATGGCGGCATAGGCCACAGCAGATGGGCTGTCGAAGGGTAGAATCCGGGCTCGGAAGTCCTCTCGAAGAATCCCATCCACTGCTGCCCTAAGGGAGTCGCGCCGGCGTCCTTCCGGCATGATCGCGACGCCGGATCGAAGCTCGGCCTCGCTTATCGCGCTGAGATAGACGTCGGCGCCCGTCTGCCCTGCGAGCCATCTTTCGACTCTTGGTTCGGGTTCCCTGCGAAGAAGTTCCGAAACCACGTTGGTATCTAAAAGGATCACTGTCCGGTTTAGTCGAACTGAATTGGTTCGCGCATGGGGTCGCGCTCTGGAATGTCGAGATCGATGCCACCAAGCGGTGCTACACGCTCGCGGATAGCGGCTGCAAGATCATGTGGCGGCGATGGTTCGCCGACAGCCTCGCGCAGGATCGCCCGAACCTCCTCTTCCATCGATCGACCGTGCTGTGCGGCACGAACCCGCAGCCTGTGTTTCAGCGTGTCTTCAAGGTTGCGTATGGTTATGCTGGCCATGATCGGACTCGCGATTTCAGTATTGAAATCATAATATGCAATGATTGCATTGATATCAAATGACTTACATCCAGCATCGATCCGGCTGACCGTTTGCGTATCCCAAGCGTCCGGATAGGGCGTCCCGTCCATGCGTACGAACCGCCAGTCGGCGTTCGTGCTCATGCGAATGCCAGTGGCGCTGGCTCGATCAGGCGACGGGCAGCAGGTGCATCAGATTGACCGCGAAATCCGTCAGCCCGCCGGCATCGCCCAACCGTCGCCGGAGACGGTCTGCGCAGGGAGCCGCAAACGGCATCGGGTATCCTGACCCCTTATGCTTCGGTACTGCATCGATGTCGATCTTGGGCATAGCGGTCCTCCGGCGCTTATTTGGAGGCCATTCTACGACCTCGCCGTAACCAAGATCTATTTGAATGTCGCGCGAAAACTGTGCCGAGAAAGGTGCGGCGATTTGAACTCAGAGGGTTCGCCAGCCCAAGGGCGCCGCGCGGTCAGCGCGCCGCATCGGAGGCCTTCGGCCGTGAGATGCAAGTAGTCTGCACCGGCTCGAACCCTCTGGGTTCGCAAGCCCAAGGGCGCCGCGCGGTCAGCGCGCCCCATCGGAGGCCTTCGGCCGTGAGATGCAAGTAGTCTGCACCGCCTCGAACCCTCTGGGTTCGCAAGCCCAAGGGCGCCGCGCGGTCAGCGCGCCCCGTCGGGGCCTTCAGCCGTGAGATCCAAGTAGTCTGCACCGGCTCGAACCCTCTGGGTTCGCAAGCCCC
This sequence comes from Rhodobiaceae bacterium, assembly GCA_028285165.1. Lineage (GTDB taxonomy): Bacteria > Pseudomonadota > Alphaproteobacteria > Rhizobiales > JANQQB01 > JANQQB01. The sequence goes on along the minus strand of JANQQB010000002.1, from coordinate 133 downwards.
AGGGCGTCGCGCGGTCAGCGCGCCCCGTCGGGGCCTTCAGCCGTGAGATGCAAGTAGTCTGCACCGGCTCGAACCCTCTGGGTTCGCAAGCCCAAGGGCGCCGCGCGGTCAGCGCGCCCCATCGGAGGCCTTC
>JANQQB010000495.1 GCA_028285165.1 Rhodobiaceae bacterium | reverse complement strand
GTCTTCGAAAACGATCTGCCGGTCGGCCGCGCCGTCACCGGAATCATCGAAGCTCAGAACCAGGTTGCCGCCCTCGGCGCTCACCGAGGCTTCGCGGGGACCGAAGTCGAGGACATAGGTCGCGCCGCCCTGCGGGGCCACGACAATCGTCTCACCAGGGGCCGGGGGCGCCAGCGTCATAAGCGCGGCAGCCTGCCCCGTCAAAGAGGTTACGCCCGCGGAGCTGATCTCGACGGCAGGCGCTTCATTCGTGGAATTGGGGGCGGAAGTCCCGTCCGCAGCGGCGGTAATATCACCAGATTCGGTCGTCCTGACCGAAGGAACAACAAATTCGGACATAGCAATACTCCAGGTGTGAACCAAGAACGCCGTCATGACGTTCTCAGGCGTGTCTCCCAACACGCCGCGATCCACCCCTGGATCTGCTATGCGTCGAATTTATGGATCGGATGGTTCAAGTCAATCGTTAAATAACGTTTAAAGCGATATATTAACTATAAATACTACTATTAATTGCTATTCACGAAGCGACAACTTGGCTCCCGCGAACATTTTTAACCAGGTTGTCCGGCATTAACGCCGGCTGGGCGGCAACACCGCACAGTTGTGAAATAGAGAGCAATGCCGGAGTCGAAGATTCCCTTGCTGCAATTCAAACGCCGGATCTGAAGCCGCCGGAACCGGGCTTCTGAATCCCGGAGGCCTTGCCCCCGAAACGCCTTCCCCCTCTTCCGCGATGGCGCTGCCTGCCATGATGCTCGACATCGTTCGGCTCGCCGGAAGGCTTGGCGGCCGCTCCGCCTTCCGGGCCTTCCGCTGCAACGGCCTCGGCCCTTTCAGTCGTCTCCTGGGTTTGCGTCACCGAGGTGTCGTCCGGCATTGCCTCGACACTTCCGGTGAAGATCCGCGAGAAGATGTTCGGCACCGTACTGAGGCCGGCAAAATAGGTTTCAAAGTTCTCCGACGAGATGCGTTTCGATCTGCTCTCAACGCCAAAGTCGAGAGGGCTGCTGAGCGCTGCGAGGTCCGGCCTCTTCAGATTGGCAACAAAGGTATCGACGCCTGCCTCGTCACGCCCGCCGGCCTGACGAACCAGGTTCACCGCCAAGCCTTCGGTCGCATCGCTTCCCAGATCCCAGAACGCCGCATCGGGAATGGTCGCGCTGTTCAGAACGAATCCCTTGGCGTCCAGCACCTGGGTGAAAACCATCGGATCGATCTCCGGGCCGGCAGGCTGACAGATCGCGAGGCTCCCCCTGCCCGGCACGACAACCCCATCGGGAATCACAAGCCGAACCAAGGCGCGCGCCGGATTTACGAACTCCACGGTCAGAGCCTGAGTCTCGATCGGACTATCGGACGGATTGAGAAACTCAATGACGTTGACGGCGCCATCGGTTGCCTCCTGCTGCCCCTGTCCGGAAGAAAGCGAAGGGACCGGGGCGAGACCAAGGCCGATCTCACTTATGATCAGGCAAGGCGGGGCCGGTCGATTGCCGGTGTCTGGTGAATCGTGGACCGCCCCGGCGGCGGGCTGATGTCGCTCTGTCCCTTGAGAAGAGGGTTGATGCGGGCAAGAGCCTTCGGCCTTGCTCCGAGACTCGGTCAGGTCGGTCTTCATGACCGAGGAACGCGAGGCACCGCGCATAAAGACGCTCCAGGCGGACGGGGACAACCATTTCCTGGTTCCCCGGGCACTTCCCTAGCGCCCGTGATCCACCCCTGGACCTGTCTTTTCGTCAGTCGAAACTAACGGCCAAGCAGTTCAAGTCAAAGGGAAAAACAAAACTACGCGTATTGATTATAAGGCTTCCTACTTTTAATTGCATTGCTTTCGAGAGGCGCTGGCAGCTCGAATTCGCGAGATCGACGCGAGGCGGCAAGGGCCCCTGCACCACAAACGGCGCCGAAAGCAGCTGGCCCGGCGCGCGCGTCCCCGACGCTCGACGATCAAGAAAAGACCAGGATCTGGCTCGCCGGATCGTCCACCAAGTCCGTGACGGCGGTGACGGCGCCGGTGCCGGCACCGACGAAGATGACGCTTCCGCCGCTGGCGAAATCCACGGTTACATTGAGCCCCGCACCACCGTCGGCGGTTCCCGTGATGGCCAGCAACAGATCGTCGATATCGACATCGGTGTCGGCGTCGTTGTCGGATACACCATAAAAAAACAGGCGATCCTCAACGGATGAAAAGTCACTCACGGTATCCGTACCTTCATTGAGGACACCTTCGATACGGCGGAATACAAAGCTGTCCGCGCCCGCATCGCCTGTCAGCGTATCGTCTCCTTCACCACCGATCAGCGTATCGTCCCCCGCCCCGCCGATCAGCAGATCATCACCGGCGTTGCCGGCCAGGTAGTCGTTGCCGCCGTCACCGAAAAGCGTGTCGTCGCCGCCGCGGATGTCGGTGAAATTCGAATCGCCATAGATCGTGTCGTCACCGCTGCCGCCGTAGATCAAATCGTCGCCACCGTCGCGCGACACAGCTGAGCCGCCGTTGAGGGCCAGAGCGTCGCCGGAAATCAGGTCCTCGTTAGCGCCGCCATCGATGGTGTCGTCGCCGCCGTAATTCACCACCGCCGTACCGCCGTCGCTGAGGGCGTCGCCGGCGATGATGTCACGGGCGGCACCGCTGCTGATGCTGTCGCTTCCGGCAACTCCCGCCGGACTGCCTGCGAAGAATCCGGCGTTGGTTACCTGCGCGTCGCCGCCGTCCAGGGCCAAGGCGTCGCCGGAAATTATATCCCGGCCGCTGAGACTGATGATCACATCATTGCCCGCAAGCGCGGTGGCCGCTGCGGCTGCCGTATTGGACACCCGGGCCAAGCCACCACCGAGAATCAGAGCATCGCCGGCCAGCGTATCCCGGCCATCGCCGCTTACTATCGTGTCATTGCCGGCGTTTCCGTTGTCGGCGGCCAGGTTGCTTGTAAAGACCTCCGACCCCGCATCACCGATGGCCAGGCCGTCGCCTGACACCAGATTGTTGCCGCCTTGCCCATCCACCAGATCGCTGCCCGCCCGGCCGCCATCGCCTACGTTGACGATCTCCACCGAGGCACTGCCACCGTCGGAGATCGCCATACCGTCGCCGGAAACCGTGTCGGCGGCACCGTCGCCGCGCACCGTGTCGGCGCCAGCCGCCCCTTCGATAAGGGCACGGGCTTCGGTCGTGTTCCTGACGACCGCCGACGCCGCGGTGCCGCCGATCGCCAAGGCGTCACCGACAACAGTGTCAAAGCCATCGAGGCCGCGCAGACTGTCACTGCCGGCACTTGCGTCGGTTCCACGTTGCGTGTTCCCCGCAAGAGCCTCGGCGATGGTGTTCGAAAGCGCAAAGGCATCACCCACGACGATGTCCGCGCCGGTCCCGCCAAATACGGTATCGCTACTTGCAACGCCACGCTCACTATCGGAAAAGGCCTCCGCATAAGCCCTTCCTTTAGACGCTACAGCGAAAGAGTCACCCGCCATAGAGTCCGCGCCAGCACCGCCACTTATACGATCGGACGAGGCAACACCGCCGTCTGTGACGGTCCCCAGGTTAAAGGCGTAAGCCGACTGTGTTCCCTGCGCCAAGCTATCGCCGGCGACTTTGTCGCGTCCGGCGCCATCTGCAATTCTGTCGTTACCGGCGCGGCTTTCCGATCCGTAGGCCGTGCCAAAAGCGCCGGCATGAGCATCCCTTGCGAAATCGAGCGCTTCACCGGCAATCAAGTCGCGCCCGCTGCCGCTCGTTATCGTATCGTCCCCTGCAACGCCACCGACGACACTGTTGTTGACAACGGTTTCGTTGAAGCCGACGTCGGCACGTTCCGCTGTCAGGATTGTCATGCCGTCGCCGGACAGCTTGTTGAAGCCGTCACCGCCGACCAGTTTGTCACTTCCCACGACAGCTCCGGACGACGTGAAGTTTTGGACGCTCACCCGGCCTTCTTCCACCGCAATGGCCAGCGCATCGCCGGAGATCGTATCGTTACCCTCGGTTGCGGTCAGCGTATCGTTGCCGGCCGAGCCGGCCTCCCCCGCTCCCTCGTTCAGAACGAAAGCCCGGGCAAAGCTATCCCCGAGAGCGAAGACATCGCCTGAGATACGGTTGTACCCGCTACCACCCTCTACCGCGTCGTCACCCGCCGAGCCCGCCAAAGCAAAGTTGCGTGAGCTGGCTTCCGCCGCCCCCTCCGCACTGACAGCCAGCGCCTCGCCCGCGATGACGTCCTTAGCGCCTTCTCCGCGAATACTGTCACTCCCGACGGTACCGCCCAGCTCCGCGATGCTTTCGGATCCTGCCCCGACATCCGCCGTGCCGACGGCCAGGGATTCACCGCCGATCGAGTCGTAACCGTCAAACCCCGCAATCGAATCGTTGGCGGTGGAAAGGGCCGGATCGCCCATATCACGGCTGGTCGCAAAAGCCCCTGCATCGCCTTCGGAAGTGGCCAGGGCCTCTCCGGCGATCAGGTCGTCGCCGAGACCTCCGTCGATGGTGTCGTCACCGCCACGGTTCACCTGGGCGGAAGCCGCGTTGCCCTGCGCTCGATTGTTGAGCATGTCCCCAGCGATGAAGTCGGCTTGGGTCACGCGTCCGGTTCCCGGAATGAAATCGTCATCCACACCACCGATGGGTGCGGCATATCCGAAGATCCGGTCGTCGCCGGTCCCGCCTTCCAGGGAGTCTCGGCCGGCACCGCCGATAAGATAGTCACCGCCCGATCCGCCATAGAGCGCGTCGTCCCCCGCATCGCCGGACAGCAAATCATTGTGATCGCTTGCGCCAAGAGGCAGCGGGCCGGAGAGCTCCTCATCCTGTTGGGCGAGCGCCGCCTGCTCTGCTGCCAGAGCCTGCGTGCCGCCGTAAAGCGTGTCGTCGCCGGCCGCGCCGATCAGGAAATCCGGACCGGGACCGCCTTCCAAAAGTTCGCCGGTCTCGCTGACCGCCGCCAGGACGGTCTGCCCGGCGGTCGGGTCCGCATTGGCCTG
>JANQQB010000322.1 GCA_028285165.1 Rhodobiaceae bacterium | reverse complement strand
ACGTCGTAACCCATTTGCTCGAAGCCGGCGCCGATCCGAACCGGATAGATGATGATACCGGAGCGGCTCCGATCCTGACCGTCGCCCTGGGCGGGCAAGAGGCGGCAATGCGCCTGTTGTTGCATCACGGCGCCGATCCCGATCCGCCCTGCCCGCCCGATCAGACCGAGGCCTGCACCCCCTTAGCGGTCGCCGCCGGGTCTGGTCACACAGGGATCGCACGTCTGCTGCTGGAAGCCGGCGCCGATCCGAACCGGGTCGAACCGAGCGGCCGGTTTGCATTGTTCGAGGCAGCCCTCAACAGTCACCCCGACATTGTCGACCTGCTGCTGGCAAACGGTGCGGACGCTACGCTTACTTCTGAAAATTCCCAATGCGCCCTGTCGGCGGCGTGCATCGGCGGCGATGTCCGGGCCGTCGCCCTGTTGCTGGAACACGGTGCGGATCCCGACCGGGTCGATCCGACGGACGGCACGTTTCCCCTGCTGTTGGCCGCCAAACGCGGACATGACGACATCGCTCGTCTGCTTCTGCACCACGGGGCCACACCCGACCAGATCGACCCGGTCCACGGATTGTTCCCGCTGCTCCTGGCGTCCATGTCGGGCCATGATGGCGTTGTCACGATGCTCCTGCAACATGGCGCAAAGCCCAATCGTGACACCGAAATCGGTACCTTCCCGCTGCGTTCGGCCGCACAATTCGGGCACGATTCCGTCATTCGCGTTCTGCTCGACAACCACGCCGACATCGACCAGACGGATTATGAGAGCGGTGCGACACCCCTGATTGCGGCAATCGGCGGGGCGCGGCAGTCAACTTTGTCCCTGCTTCTCGAACAGGGCGCCGAAACCAGCTCCCTGCCGAAGGAATACCGCAGATTTCTGAAAGACAGGGTCGCGTCGGCCCAGGCCGAGCAGACGCCGTGTGCGCCTGCCGGGACGGATTTGTCGGTGCCCGCAGTCTTCGGAAACTGGTTCACGCGGCCGCGAAACCCTTACGATACGGTGGAACATCGCGCGATCCTGCGGCAATTGGGAATCGCACCCGAAGACCTTGTCGGACATGTCACAAACGCCTGGCTGCCGCTGCACGGTGAAAAGGCATTCCTGCGATACTGGCAATTCGCTTTTGCTTCGACACACTACGACGTCGTCGCCGAAGTGTATTGGATCGATTTTGGCAGCGATCACGAACGCCTGATTTTTCACCCCTTTGGTTCGTTCGACGACCTTGTCTCACGACTTTCGTCAATTGGATGGCGGCCGGATTTCCGATCGCCCGATACCAAGAAGACCTGGGCGTCGTTGTTTGCGCTGGTCGGCGATGTACAGCGCTATCCCGTGCACCCGGACGCGCCGGCACCCATCGATCCGGAAACGGAGCAAGCGCTTGATCCGCTGATCTGGCGGCAATGGGTCCTCACCGATTGCGCTGACGGCCCGTATGTTCGACTGCCCTGGATCCACGACGGTAAAGTCGTTTGGGGCAGCATCCTCGTGCCCGATGACGGCTTCGGCATCGGCGTTATCGACGATATCTCACTCCTGATCGGCCCGACCGACCAGCAACCTCCCCGCTATCTCACAAACGAGGACGGCGGCGTCACCTCATTCCGCGTTGTGGAGTTTCAAAAGCGCCCATCCTGATGCCGGGATACAGCGGTGAGGACGGTACCGGCAAAAGAGTTATGAGACCTGCGGCAATACCCACGCCGACGAAACGGCGATCCGGATGTCGCAGCCGGTTTCACTCCGCGCGGGAAGCGCCATGACGAGAGGCATTGTGATCCCCTCGACGGCCAAACCCGTCTCCCAGAACCCGCCACGGTAGACCGAATGGGACACCCGCGCCGGTACCGCGTCCGGTGCGTCCGACAACGACAAGTCCTCCGGCCGGACGACAATCCGCGCCGAGCCGGGTTTTGCGTCGGCGGCACACGACGCCTCAAGGACATAGTTCCCTACCCTTACCTGCGCCCGCTCGGCATCCGCAGCCTCTACTTCACCGTCGACAATCGCGCTGCGCCCGATGAAGCCGGCCACCCGCTCGTTCGCCGGGCGCCGATAAACCGTTTCCGGTGCGTCGACCTGCAGGATACGGCCCTCCCACATGACGGCGAGGCGGTCGGCGAGCGCCATTGCCTCGCGCTGGTCGTGGGTGATGTAGACGCTGGTCGCGCCGGTCTGCCGGTGGAAACGGGCGAGTTCGTCTTCCATCGCGGCACGAAGATGCGGATCGAGATTGGCAAGCGGTTCGTCCATGAGGATCGTGCCTGCCTGTTGCGCAAGGCACCGGGCGAGCGCGACGCGTTGGCGCTGGCCGCCGGAAAGCGCAGCCGGTTTGCGCTCCGCAAACGCGTCGAGTTCGACCATGCGCAGGATGTCGGCAACGGCGGCCCGCGCCTCGCGGCGGCTCTTGCCCGCCGTCTCCAGCGGAAACGCGACATTGTCGACGACGCTCATATGCGGCCACAGCGCATAGGACTGGAAGACGAACCCAACCTGGCGCTCCTCCGGCGGCATGTGCAGCCCGTCGCCGGCCACAGGCCGGTCGGCCAGCACAATGTCGCCATGGTCGAGCGGTTCCAGTCCGGCAATCAGCCGCAACAACGTCGTCTTGCCGCAGCCGGACGGCCCGAGCACGACGAAGAACTCGCCGGACGCGATCTCCAGCGAGACATCATCGACCGTCAAATGGGGGCCGAAGGATTTCATGAGGCGGGAAAGGGAAATCGACATGAATGCAGAAGTGATTGAAGCGGCAGCCGCGCCTTACATGGCCCATATGACGGGGCGTTGACAATGGCGTCGACCCGCCGCGTCCCGTCCCCGGATGCGCATCGCCCGGCAGCCGGGTCTGTTAGCATCGTGCTGTAATAAAAATCTCCCGGGACACGATCCGGTCCCGGGAGATGAGAGTATATGTCAGATAGTCAGGCGGATGCCTGGTCTACAGGAAAGCCTCGTCGACGATGCCCGGCAGGGCCTGCACCTGCGCCGCGTCAAGCTGGTCATCGAGAATGACAAAGTCCGCGATTTCGCCGTCGAACGGATCTGAGGGCCGGCCAATCTCACCGGACTCGCTCGCCCAGCCGTTGGCACCGACAAGAAGCACTTCCTCATTCGTGCTCCAGTCCTGGGTGTAGGTGGCGTCAGAGGCGACCTCGACACCATCGAGATAGACAAACGCGCCGTCGGATCCGAACGTGAAGGCAAAATCGTATGCCTTGCCGGTTTCGATGGCGTCTGCGACCCGGAACCACTTTTCGCCCTCATCGGTCTGGAACCGGACCTTGAGCGACCCGTCCTCGCCGACAAACGCGCTCAGATGTCCGCCCGCGCCGAAACCGTGCGCATCCTTTGAAAACAGCGCGTCGCGCCCGGTGATCGTATCGGCCTTGAAAGAAAATGCGATTGTGCCCGCTTCAAGCGCCAGGGCGTCTGAATGCATCTGCGCGAAGGCGTCGTCCCGATCACCGGAAAAGTCCTGCGATCCGGCAAGGCCGAAGACGACTTCGGCCCCGGTCGCCGCCTCCAGGCCATCGAATGTCGGAAGATCGTCGGGCGGCGCGATCGGACCGGTATCTTCCGCGATATCGACAGGCGCGAGCGCCTCGTCCAGCCGATCGATGGTCTGCACGATGCCATAGGCCGGTTTGGCCGTCTGCTCGATATCGTCTTCGGTGATAAGGTCGCCATAGACCTTGATGGTGCCGAGCCAATCGTCGTTGTGGGCGCCGCCTCCATTGCCCTGGTCGGAATAGAGCGTGATCAGCGAATGGTCGAGCACCCCGTCGCCGTTTTCATCGCCATGCGTGACGCTGGCAATTTCCGTCGTGTGCCCCTCGATGATGATGCGGTCGCCTTCGTCCCGGCTGTAGTCCATGATCACATCGTTGCCGATCTCGTCGACCCAATGGTCGTGCACGTTCTCGTTTTCACCGGCGACGCCGTGCCAGCGGATCGTTCCGTCGTCGTTGGTATGTTCTTCGATGAAGCGTTCCTTGGCGTTGATCAGCGTCTGGAAGTAGAAGATGTCGGCCCCGATGCCGCCGATCAAGATGTCGTCGGCCGGGATCGGCTGGTCCGGATAGAGTTTGCCGGTCGCCGGATCGAGTTCGTTGTAGGGGTCGCCCTCGTCGCGGTCGGGGTCTTCGGTGACGAAGGGCTCACGCCCGTCGGACCGCGAGATCAGGAGGTCGTCACCGCCCCCACCGATCAGCGTGTCTTCGCCGTGGCCGCCATCGAGCACATCGTCGTCGCCGCCGCCATTGACGGTGTCGTTGCCATACCCGCCCTGCAGGTAGTCGGTGTTGGAACCGGCACCGATGGAATCGTTGCCGCGGCCGCCAAAATTGGCATTGCTTTCTATCCAGCCGCCGATGCGTTCCTCGCCGTCGGTGCCGACGCTGAGTTTGACCGGCCCGATCGGCGCGCCGTCATGGCCGATGCCGTATTGGGCGGCAAGCGCCTTCAGCGTGTCCGAGGCGTGGTGCAATTGCGCAAACGCCGGAAGGATGTCCTCGAAACTGAGCGCGTCGAGCGCCTCTTTCTCGAAGGCCGGATCGGTCTCGCCCGCAAGCGCGGCCGCCTCCACCGGCGACACCTGGCTGTCAAACAGCGCGACGTCGGAGATGGTACCGACAAAGGCGTCGTGCGGCCGTTGGTCGTCCTCCATGCGATAGGCCCCGGTCGCGCCGACCAGCAGCGCCCGCTCGTTGGTTTCCAGGCCCTGCTTGAATTCCGGTTCGGCGGCAACGAGTGTCCCGTCCAGATAGATCTTCAGGCCGTCGTCGCCGAACGACACGGCAAGATGATAGGTCTCGCCGGCCGCGATCGTAACGCCCGGGATCTTCAGGTGTTCCGATGCTTCGGTGGATTGCTGACGCACCAGCAATTCGCCGTCCTTGACCCAAATCGAAAGGTGCCCGCCGTTATCGAAACCGTTGCCGTCCTTGGAAAACAGCGCCTTCTTGCCGGTGACATCGTCGGCCGTGAACGCGAGCGACAGCGTGCCGTTCGGAACTTCAAGGGCTTCGGAATGCGCGACCTGAACGTGATTGTCCCGGTCACCGTCGAATGTATGCGACCCGGCGAGGCCGAAGACGGGGCTCTTGCCGTTGACGGTGCCGAGACCGCCGGTGCCGGGCAGGTCGTCGGGCGGCGCGATCGGCCCGGTATCTTCCGCGATGTCGACAGGCGCGAGTGCCTCGTCCAGCCGATCGATGGTCTGCACGATGCCGTAGGCGGGTTGGGCCGTCTGCTCGATATCGGCTTCCGTGATGAGGTCGCCATAGACCTTGATCGTACCGAGCCAATCGTCGTTATGGGCACCGCCGCCATTGCCCTGGTCGGAATAGAGCGTGATCAGCGAATGGTCGATCACGCCGTCACTGTTTTCATCGCCATGGGTGACGCTGAAAATCTCCGTCGTATGCCCCTCGATGATGATGCGGTCGCCTTCGGCATGGCTGAAATCCATGATGACATCGTCGCCGATCTCATCGACCCAATGGTCGTGCACGTTTTCGTTTTCACCGGCGACGCCGTGCCAGCGGATCGTGCCGTCATCGTTTGTGTGTTCTTCGATGAAGCGTTCCTTGGCGTTGATCAGCGTCTGGAAATAGAAGATGTCGGCGCCCGGCCCACCGATGAAGATGTCGTCGGCGGGGATCGGCTGGTCGGGATAGAGCTTGCCGGTTGCCGGATCGAGTTCGTTGTAGGGGTCGCCCTCGTCGCGGTCCGGATCTTCGGTGACGAACGGCTCACGGCCGTCGGCCTGTGAGATCAGGAGGTCGTTTCCCGCCCCGCCGATGATCGTATCTTCGCCGTGACCGCCATCGAGTACGTCATCGTCGTCACCGCCATTGACGGTATCGTTCCCATAGCCGCCCTGCAGGTAGTCGGTGTTGGAGCCGCCGCCGATGGAATCATTGCCAAGGCCACCGAAATTGGCGTTGCTTTCGATCCAGCCGCCAATACGTTCTTCGCCGTCAGTACCGACGCTGAGTTTGACCGGACCGATCGGCGCGCCGTCATGGCCGATGCCGTATTGCGCGGCAAGCGCCTTCAGCGTGTCGGAAGCGTGGTGCAATTGCGCAAACGCCGGAAGGATGTCCTCGAAACTGAGGGCATCGAGCGCGGCGTCCTCAAAGGACGGATCGGTTTCGCCGGCAAGGGCGGCCATGTCCACCGGCGTCAATTGGCTGTCATAGACCGCGACATTCGAGATCGTGCCGTCGAAAAAGTCCCGGAGCGAGGCATCCGGGTTTTGCCGGTGCATGGTCGAGGCCCCGATGGCGAGCGCCTCTTCGTTGGTGTCTATGCCCTGTTTGAATTCCGGCTCGGCGGCGGCCAATTGGCCATTCAGGTAAACCTTGAGACCGTCTTCGCCGAACGACACAGCCACATGATAGGTCTTGCCCGTCTCGATCGGCAGGTCGGTCAGGCGAAGTTTTTCAGAAGCCGTCGTCGATTGCTGGCGGACCTCCAGGACGCCGTCCACGATGCGGACCGTCAGGTGGCCGCCGTCGCGGAAACCGTTGCCGTCCTTGGAGAACAAGGCCCGGGTTCCGGAAAGATCGTCCGCCTTGAAGGCAAGCGACACGGTTCCCTCGGTCAGCGAAAGCGCTTCGGGATTGCCGGCGTCGTAATAGTCGTCCTTGGCGCCCGAGAGGACGAGCGGATCGGCAAGTGTGAAAACGGAACGCCGTGCGTCCAGCGCCATTGCAGCGCCTGTCGTATCGGTCACAGCTTCTTCTCCCATGATGTGAAGTATTGGATGGATATTGAGGGCAGGCACACTGAAGGCTTCGAAGAAAAGAACTTCCTCGAATTCGAAGTTTTCTACAGTGATGGACGACCAATGCTTGAAGTGGCGAAGCATCAGCTTGTCGATATGCGTATCAGGGCGATTTGTTTTTAGTTTGCGGAAACAACGTCGGGAACTTGCTAAAAAACTGGAGAAAATAAGGCACAACTATCTGATATATATTGTTAATTTGAATTCACAACGAGAACAAGAACCGGCACGAAACCGGTTCCCGAAGGGAGCGCCTGGTGCAGCGCGCCGAAGAAAGTCAAACCGGAATTCGGGAAGAATTTTTCAAGGCGCCAATAGATTGTCGAGTGTGCAAAAAGCGCGAGACCGACGGCACGACCGCCTCGCCGACCGTCCTGTCAGGCATCCTCGGCGACGGCCGGCGCCGTGGCACCGGTCTCGTCGAACGCGACATCGATGAAATTGCGGACAAGCCGCAGGTCGCGTTTGTCGATCTGGGTGACCAGGCAGTTCCGATAGGTCTCCGGCATTTCGTCAATCGGCAAACCGACAAGGCTCGCGGACGGCGCCAGGCTGTCTTCAAGAAACAGGCCGACCCCGATGCCGTGCAGCACAGCCTCCTTGAGCACGGGAAACGTCGTCGTCTTCACGACCCGCGAAAACGCCAAGCCGTGGGTTTCAGACTTGGCTTTCACGACACGCTGCGTGAACGAACCGTCCTCCGGCAGGATCACCGTTTCCTCGGCAAGATCCTTCAGCGAAACCGATTCCCGGCCGGCAAAGCGGTGATCACGGCGGACATGCGCCAGATACCGCGTCCGGTCGACATCCTCGATGTAAAGCCCCGCCACACGGTCGGGTTCGGTATAGATCGCGATATCGACCTCCCGGTCCCGCACCATGGCCGTCGAGATCGTCCAGCTGAACAACGAGAACTCGATCTGCACCTTCGGGAAACGGGTGGCAAATCGGGCGATGATCGGCATGGCCGGCCGCGGCGCGGTCGCGACAATGCGCAAGAAGCCGCTGGTCAGGGCGCTGTAGCTCTCGACCCGCTCCTCGATCAATTGTTCGAGCGTGGCAAGCCGATCCGAAATCGAAAACAATTCCCGGCCGGCCCGCGTGAGTTCGAGCCCGTCGCGCCGGCGCACAAAAAGATGCGTACCCATGCTGCGTTCGAGCTTTGCCACATGCTGTGTGATGGAGGATTGTGTGACGCCGAGCGCCAGCGCTGCCCGGGAAAAACTGCCCTGGCGCGCGGCATGGGTGAAGGCGGAAATCTGATAAGGACTGGGCTTCATTGGGCTTTTGGCTGTCGGAACAAAATCGGTGCAAACCGGCGGAACCGCGGCGGGTACCGGACTCCTAGCAGCCATTAGCTGAGCTAATATGACGTCACAGAACGGATAATCGCCTTTGCTATCGACCGGGCTCGACAGGGAACCCGGTGGAGCACTGTATGTCGGCGATTGCGCTTTCCCGTATCCGCAAATCCTTCGGTGCAACTGAGGTTCTGAAAGACGTGGACCTCGCCATACGGCCCGGCGAATTCCTGACGCTGGTCGGGCCTTCCGGATGCGGCAAGTCGACTCTCTTGCGCATCCTGGCCGGTTTGGAAAACCCCACATCGGGCGACGTGCGCATCGGCGACCGGCTGGTCAACAGCGTGCGGGCATCCGACCGCAACCTCGCAATGGTGTTCCAGTCCTACGCGCTCTATCCGCACCTGACTGTAGCGGAGAACATGCTGACGCCGCTGCGGCTTCGCGACCTGACCTTCTGGCAGCGCCTGCCCATCCTCGGTCCGCTGATCGCCCGCTCCCGGCACCGCGCCCTCCGCGACCAGGTCGCGGAAACCGCATCGGTCCTGAAAATCGAGGCCTTGCTCGAGCGAAAGCCGGGCCAGCTTTCCGGCGGCCAGCGCCAGCGGGCCGCGCTCGGCCGCGCCATGGTGCGCAAACCCGTCGCCTTTCTGATGGACGAACCGCTGTCCAATCTCGATGCGGCCCTACGCGTGCACATGCGCTCCGAACTCGCCGAATTGCACCGCACGCTGAACGCCACCTTCGTCTATGTCACGCACGACCAGGCCGAGGCGCTGACCATGTCGGACCGCATGGCGGTGATGATGGACGGTCGGATCCTGCAGCTCGACGAGCCGCAGACGATCTATGACGATCCGACCGACATCCGGGTCGCGGAATTCGTCGGCTCGCCGAAGATCAATCTCCTGCCCGGCACACGTGACGGCAATCTGCGCGTGACCTGTCTGGGCGTCCCCTTGCAACGCGCCCTTGCGGACAGCACAACCGAAACCTCGCGCACGCTGACGGTCGGCCTGCGGCCGGAACATCTCAGGATTGTCGAAAAACCCGGCGACACGACCTTCGAAGGCCGCGTGGTGCACCGGGAAAATCTCGGTGCCGACATCTATCTGCATCTTGCCCTGAATGACGGTGAGCATCGCTTGATCGTGCGCGGCGCACCGCACGAGACCGCCCACACCACGATCGGCTCGATGGTGCATGCCGAACGGGTGCTGGGCGAAGCCCTCGCCTTCGCGCCAGACGGGACGCGCCTGCACTTTGCCGATCGGCCGAAGACGGCGGCCGAGCCCAGCCGACAGGCCGTTGCCTGATGGTCCGCTCGCGCGCCCATATCTGGTTTGTCGCGCCGGCCATCATCCTGATGGTGGTGATCCTGATCGTGCCGATCGGCATCGCGGCGGTCCTGAGCTTCACCGATTACAGCCTCGGCAATACCGGCGCCGACTGGGTCGGCTTCAAGAATTACGACCGGATCTTCACCCGCTCCACCTACGAAAAGATGTTCGTCGCCACCTTCACTTATGTGGCGGTCGTCGTGCCGTTGTCGGTGGCGCTCGGGCTCGGTGCGGCGCTCCTGATCAATTCGGTGCGCAGTTTCGGCGATCTTTACAAGACCATCTACTTCCTGCCCGTCATGGCGGCCCTGCTTGCCATGGCGATCGTCTG
>JANQQB010000489.1 GCA_028285165.1 Rhodobiaceae bacterium | reverse complement strand
CCTAGAGCGTTGTTCGACCAGATAGAACCACTTGATGGTCCAAATCAGGTCGCTCGGCTAGGCAAATCGCGCAGCGCGATCGCAACGGCGATGTTTCGCCGTTGCTCTTTGCCTGGCAAATCGGAAACATCCGATTTGTTCTGTATCGGGCAAGCGAATTAACGACGCCGACGGGCTGATTTGGACCACCAAACAGGGATGTTTCCCTGTTTGGCACTCAAGTGCGCAAATCGGAAACATCCGATTTGCGGTAGGCCGGGTTTACAGGTCCGCTGGACGTCGTTGCGGTTCCCTTGTGGTCAACAAGACCACGGCGGAAACCGCGCCTAGCCAGCGGACCTGTAAACCCGGTCAAATGATTCTATCTGGTCGAACAATGCTCTAGCCGCCCGAACACCGAATGGATCGCCCGTTCAGTTCTTTTCCGGCCCATTGCTGCCGGCGGATATCCCCTATGGTGTATCCGCCCAACAATTTGGCTCGTCGTCGCCGCGTCCGAGGCGCTTTGCACATGCTGCGAGCTCCTCGGGTCCCGCATTTGTTCGGGGATCACATAAGGTGTGGCAGACCAGCCTCAAGTGCATCCACAACGCGGGTGCGAAGATCTATCCCGAAAGCCCGGCCCATCGGCGCCGCCATACAAGAATCAGGAGGCCAGAGAACCAAGCCAGCAACGAATTGGGAATCCTCGAACCGATTCAGCGTTTATGAAATGTGTTATTGGGTAGTGGATGATGGTGTCGAACGATATCTCGGTCCCGCCTCAACTCTTTCTCCGAGACGCGTCGGAACGCATGGTGACTCTCGTTGGGCCTCTTTACGTCCCAAAACAACCCGGAATAACCCAGAAGATCCGCGTCCGGTCTCACGCTCCGATTTTCGGCTTGCGCCCAAATCTCCCAGATACTAAGGAATTCCGGGTGTCGGAGCGTAGCGCAGCCAGGTAGCGCACTTGTCTGGGGGACAAGGGGTCGTGGGTTCGAATCCCGCCGCTCCGACCATCACCCAAAGGGTCAATTCCGGTCCTTCGGGACTTCAGGACGGCGCCGATGCCGTCGCTTGCCCGGCTGCCCGTTCCCGCGCGGCCAGCGCGAAACAGCCCCAGACAAAGCCGTAGATCATGAACAGGTGACGCCAGTGATCGGTGTCGATGATGATGCCGCATAACACGTGCGCGACGAAGACCACGTAGGCGGCGCGGTAGAAGGGCGACCATTCGCGGGCGCGGAACAGGAGCGGGAAGCCGCGGATCAGCGTCCAAAGCGTAAAGGCGATGTAGGCGAACCCGCCGAGCCAGCCGTAATCCAACAGGCTCTTCATGTAGATGTTGTGCGGGTCTTCCGGAAAATAGTTGCGGAACTGCATCGGCCCGATGCCGAGCGGTGCTTCGAACGCCATGGCAAAGCCGTGACTGTAGCGGGCAAACCGGCCGTAACGGGCGGAATCATAGGGCTGAACCAGTTTGGCGCGCTCCGCAAAGAGGTCAGAGACAGCGTCGAAGGAAAGCGCCACGCCGAGGCCGACCACCAGGAGGACAGCACCCGCCGTCGCAATCCCGATGATGCGCAGGCGCACGACGGGCCGTGGGTCCTTGAGGAAAACGATCAGCGTCAGCGCGAGACACGTGAACAGGGTCATGCCCCAGGCCGCGCGTGAGAAGCTGAGAAACACGCCGAACAGGAGGATCAGGAGAAACGGCACGTACCGGATCGTCCGGCGCAACGGTTCGGTCAGGAAATCGTGCACCAAGAGGCCGATCGGAAAGATCAGGAACGGCCCGAACACGTTCGGATCTTCGAACGTTCCCTTGGCGCGATTGTAGAGCGTGA
Organism: Rhodobiaceae bacterium; assembly: GCA_028285165.1. Taxonomy (GTDB): domain Bacteria; phylum Pseudomonadota; class Alphaproteobacteria; order Rhizobiales; family JANQQB01; genus JANQQB01. Next base: position 13,382 of record JANQQB010000489.1, on the reverse strand, counting down.
ACATTTCCGAGCCCGGGATCGCATGGAAATATCCCAGAATGCCGATCAGCGCGACCACCACCGCGCTTGCGATATAGGCCGTGCGCAGGATGCGGATCATGCGCACATCGCCGGCGATCAGGCTGGCGAAAAACATGTATGTGCCGACCAGGAAGGCCGACACGGCCATGTAGAGCGGCACGTGACCGAAGACTGTCGCCTGGGTCATGGAAATCAGGCCGCCGGCAATGAACAGGATCATCAGGATGAAACCCGGCGCATGCTGCGGATAGAACCGCAGACCGCCGATGAGAAACCCGCCGGCAATCAGCGGAACCATCATGAGATCGAAGGGCGCCGGCTCGCGCAGGACGAAGCCGCTGGAAAACACGCACAGCCACACCAGGCCATGACCGGCAAACCGGGCGAGCGTCCGCTGGCGCTGAAGCGTGTCCTCGCGGGATTCGCCCGGCACCGATCCGGGTCCCGCCGCCGGTTCTGTGAGCGTGAGGGTCAATACGCGTTGTCCGTATTGAGGAGCTTGAGCGGTGTCAGCATGAGAATGCGCAGATCGAACAGCACCGACCAGTTCTCGATATAGTAGAGGTCGCAATCCACCCGGTTCTTGATCTTGTCCGGGGTATCGACTTCGCCCCGCCAACCGTTGATCTGGGCCCACCCGGTAACGCCGGGTTTGACCTTATGGCGGGCAAAGTAATGGTCGACGACTTCTTCCCAGCGCTTGTTTTCGGTATGCGCATTGACCGCATGCGGGCGCGGGCCGACCAGCGACAGCGTGCCGAACAGGACATTGACCAATTGCGGCAATTCATCGATCGACGTCTTGCGGATGAAGCGTCCGACCCGGGTGACGCGCGGATCGTTCCGCGTGACGACCTTGGCCGCCTTCGGATCGGCCATGTGATGGTACATCGACCGGAATTTCAGGATCTCGATCTCGTCGTTGTTGAAGCCGTAGCGCTTTTGACGGAACAGCACGGGGCCGGGGCTCTCCAGCCGGATGGCGATCGCCGTGATCAGCATGATCGGCGACAGTGCTATCAGGGCAAGGCTTGCAAAGAACAGGTCGAAGAGGCGCTTGTTCAGGGAATCCCAGTCCGCGATCGGCTTTTCGAACACGTCGACCAGGGGCACCGAGCCGATATAGGAATAGGAGCGCGGCCGGAACCGCAACTTGTCTGTATGGGCCGAAAGCCGGATGTCGAGCGGCAGGATCCACAACTTGCGCAGCATGTCCAGCACCCGGCTTTCCGCCTTGATCGGCAGCGACACGATCAGCAGATCGAGATGGGTCTGCCGCGCAAAACTCACCAATTGGCCGACCGTTCCGAGCTTCGGATAGCCCGCGATCGACGCCGGGGAGCGGTCGTCGGACCGGTCATCGAAAATCCCGCAGATCCGGATATCGTTGTCCGGCTGCGCCTCCAGCGACTGGATCAGGTCTTCGGCGTTGCGGCCGCCGCCGACAATGACGGCGCGGCGTTCCAGGAGGCCTTCCCGGCGCCAGCGTCCGATCAGATGGGCCAACACGGTGCGCCCGACGAAGAAGTATCCGAAGATCGACGCGTACCAGGCCCCGAACCAGGCGCGCGAATAAGCCTCGTCGATCGATAGGAAAAACGCCAGCGCGGCAAAGAACGCAAAGACCACCGACACGCCGATAAAAATGCGCCCCACCTGCGTCACGAGCGATCGCATGGCGGTCAGGTCATAGGCTTCAACCGCCTGCAGGAGCACGATCGACAGCACCGAGCTGGCGAGAATCGGCGGGAGGTAGGTCAGGGCGTCGGTCGTCAGCAATCCATACGCCGCAGCAATCGCAAAGCCGAGAGCAAGGATCGCAAGGAAGTCAACCAAACGGGTCACGCCGGTCACCAGGCGGGCCGACAGCGGTTTGTTGGCAAACAACGCGGCCACCCTTTGCGCCTCGGCGCCGAGATCCGTTGGATCGGCGTCGATCGCCTCACCGGCAACGGCAAGCTTGGCGGCGGAGCGGAATTTCAGCCGGGGGTCGATCTCGTTCATGATGCATGCTCCCGCGGGAGGGAGCGGACCGCCTCGGAAGTTGAGCGCTGGCGATGCCGGTCGGGATTGGATTGCCGTCCCGGCGATGACGCATCCCGGTAAATGCTTTCGACGCTCTCGGCCATGATGGCAACTGAAAACCGGCCGGAAAGCTGGTTCGCCCGCACCCGGGCTTCTTCGCGCATGGCATCGGGCGCGTCCAGCGCGCGCCGCATGGCGGCCGCCAGTGCATCCACGTCGTCCGGCGGGACCAGGCGTTCGCTGTCGTCCATGAAGATTTCCGGAATGCCGCCGACACAGGTTGCGACAATCGGCATTTGTGCCGCGACCGCCTCCAGCACGATGTAGGGCATGGATTCGCCCCGCGACGGTACGACGATGGTGCGTGCCTGGGAGAACGCCTCGCGCGCGGGCATTTGGTCGTGGAAGCGGATAATGTCCGACAGACCGAGATCCGCTGTCAGCTGCTTGTAGTCTTCGCGTTCCGGGCCGTCCCCGACCATGTGCGCGGTGATCGCCGTGCCGTCATCGCGCAGCTCCTTGACGGCCCGGATGAAAACGTCCGGTCCCTTGATGGCGCGCAGCATGCCGATATAGAGGAAATCCCGCTGCACCGGCGCGGCGACGACCGGTTCGAATTCAGCCGGTGCCAGGCCGTTGTAAACGACCTCGGCCGGAACCCGCGGCACACCGACCTTGCCGCTGTATTCGTCGCGTTCGTAGGCGCTGACAAAAATCAGACGGTCGGTGAAGAATTCGAAGAGCCGCTCCAAGCCGAACAGGATGCGCCCTTTGGTCGAACGGGCGTCGTAATGCAGGCTGCCGCCATGCGGGCAATAGATCCGAAGCGGCTTCTGTCCGGCAAGCCGCAACAGCGTGCCGATAATGCGGACGAAGGCACCGCCCTTCGATCCATGTCCGTGCAGCACATCCGCGCGCATCGCGCGTGCCATGCCGAACACCGTCGTGCCGGCCTTCAGGTCGCTGATGTGAATCTCGCGTTCCATCGGCAGCGTTTCGATGCCGAGTTCGAGAAACGGCCGCAATTGGTCGATCAGGCCGGCTTCAAATCGCCCGATCGTGTTGGAATCGCAAATCAGCCCGACATGATGCCCGGCCTTTGCCTGTTCGCTTGCAAGGTCCGCAATGTGTCGATAGATGCCACCGATCGGCGCTCGGACACAATGGACGATGCGCAGCCTTTCCCCACTTGCCATCTTTCATACCCGCCTGTCGGAGTCTGTTTTTATGGGTCCACCAACCCGTATTACAGACGGTGTACCAAATGGCGGTGTGAATCCGGTTAAATGGACCGGTAAAATGCCGTGGGGTTATTTGAAGTATTCTTAACCAATATTAGAGCGGAGAACTACAAAAGGCGTTCTCTGACATGGATCGTATCGCCGGGGCGAATCGGATCTGTAATCGGCACGCGGCCGGTGATCACTTCGCCGTTGATCGAGCGCGTGACGACCACATGCTTTTGCTGGGCGCGGGCGGTGAAACCGCCGGCAATGGCGACCGCTGTCTGGGCCGTCATGCCGGCCACGTAGGAATATTGCCCGGCGCTGTTAACTTCGCCCATGATGAAGAACGGGCGATATTGCGCAATCTCGACCGACACGTCCGGATCGCGGAGATAGCCGTTACGCAGGCGCTGGCCGATGTCGTTGGCCAGGTCGCCAGTTGTGCGGCCGCGCGCGGCAACCTGTGCGATCAAAGGCACGGTGATATACCCGCTCTGGTCGACCAGATAGGTGTTCGTCAGGTTCTCCTGTCCGAACACGGTGACACGCAATTGATCGCCGCTGTCCAGGCGATAGGATTCCGTCAACGCTTCGTGAAACGCCGTCGCCGGTTTCTGATAGCCCGTGCACGCTCCGAGCAGCAGCCCAAGCGCGACAACGGCAAAAACCGCAACGGAATCCCTGATCATTTTTGGTTGGCCCACATTGTATGCGGTTAGAATGCGACAGTGCCTGTTAAGGAAAGGTAAACCAAGCATATTTGCAGATTGTTAAGTATTGTTAACAAGAATTAATCACAAATAACAAATATTAAATGTTCGATTTTCCGCCATTAACGCTCTGATTACCATACTTGTGCACGATTGCGGCAAGTTTTGGAGTGCGAGTCATGAATGCTGTGCATGGACAAGGCGGCCCGGATGCCGAGCTGGATTTCGGCCGGTTGCTGCGGGCGATTCTGGATTCCTGGATGTGGATCACCGCCGTGGTCGTCATCACGGCGGTCGTGACCTATGTCGGGGTCAGCCTGATCGCACCGAAATACCGGGCCGAGACCAAGATCCTGATCGAAAGCCAGGACAGCGCGTTGACCGGCAGCCCGCGCGGCCAGGAGGAGCAGCGCGCCGTTCTCGACCAGCAAGGCGTGATTTCCCAGGTCCAACTGCTTGAATCGGTCGATCTTGCCCGCAGCGTCATCCGCACCAAGAACCTGGCGGCCCTGTCGGAATTCAATCCCTCGGTCGGCAGCCTGCTGCCGAGCCTGTCCGACATAACCGCCCTGTTTTCAGTCGCTGAGGATAGTGCTGAAGATGGCGATGGTCGCACCGCCGCGGAGGAACAGGCGATCCGGGCCCAGGGGGTCTCCGACAAGGTACTGGAGCGATACTTCAAGCGCCTCGAAGTCTATCAGATTGAAGATTCTCGGGTGATTGTGGTGCGCTTCTGGAGCACCGATCCGGACCTTGCCGCGGAAATCGCCAATGCGATCGTTGCCGAATATTCAAAGATCCAGGCCGATGCGAAGCGCACGTCGACGAAGAGCACGATCGCGTTGCTGGAGCCGGAGATCCAGACGCTGCAGAACCAGGCTCGCGCCGCGCAACGGCGGGTCGTGGAATTCAGAGCCGGCGCAGATCTGTTGCTCGGTGCCGACAACCAAACGCTCACCCAGCAGCAATTAAGCGAACTCAATTCGCAATTGTCGGCCGCGCGGGCCCGCAAGTCCGATGCGGAAGCCAAGGCCAGCCTGATCCTGGAATTGCTGCGTTCGGGCAGCGCGCTTGAAACCGCGTCGGATGTGCTTGGCAGTGCCTTCATCCAGCGTCTGCGCGAACGCCAGGTCGCCCTGAGAGCGCGGATTGCCGAATTGTCGACGACGCTGCTGCCGAACCATCCGGAAATCAAGGGTTTGCGATCGCAGCTTGCCGATCTGGAAGAACAGATTTCATCCGAGGCCCGCAAGATCGTCCGCGGGTTCGAAAGCGAAGCCCGGCTCGCCGAAGCGCGGGTACAGGCGTTGCGCAGCAATCTGGACGAACTGAAATCCCAGGTGGCGCGCGCCAATGAGCAGGAAGTCCGCCTGAATGAGCTCGAACGCGAGGCAGCGGTCACGACAGCGCGCCTGGAAGAGCGCCTCGTTCAGTATCGTGCTGCCAATGCACGCAAGACGGCAGCCGTCATTCCGGTCGATGCGCGGCCGATTTCCAGCGCCACCCCGCCTTCGAAATCCTTTGCCCCGAAAAAGAAGGCCGTCACGGCCGGCGTAACGCTGGCCGTGCTGCTTTTGTGCCTCGGATTTGTGGTGATGCGCGAGTTCATCCGCGGCAGTGCGTTCATCTATGCCGAGGAAACGGTGCCGGAGGCTCCGACATCCGCAGCGCTCGGACCCTATCCAGACGCTGCGGCCCTGGCGAGCGCGCTGCAGGCCGCCTATGGCAACCCGGTTGCCCCGACGTCGGCAAAAGCCGAGGCGACGGCACCGGCAGAACCTGTCGGGGAAACTGCTACAGACGCCGGGGGCGATCGCCGCCGCGGTGCCCGCAGGGCCGACGACGAACCGCAAGCAAAGGCGGAGCCGCCGGTGCGTGACCAACCAGCGCCTGAAGTCCTGGACACGCTTGAACCGGTTACGGCGGAAGCGCCCGGGGCGGAGGCGCCGACAGCCCGGCCTTCTGCCGTGCGGGAGGTCCGCGGCGAGGGGCGGCCGGCGCGCCGGTCCGGCATCAAGGCCGCGGCAACGCATCTCATCCGGCCTTATGCGGAGTGCTATGACTGGCTTGAGGCGAATGATCTCGGATGTGTCATGGTGTGTGCCCGCAAGGATGCCGATCTTGCCGTCGACACCGCGCTTGAACTGGCGCGTGAGACCACTGATGACCTCCAGAGCTGCATCGTGATCCTGCTCGACGGCGACGCCGATGCGATCGAGGCAAGCGGGGATCCCGAGACCGCAATCGGCTTTGCCGAACTGCTCGACGGCGAAGCCGGCTTTTCCGACGTCATCTATCAGGACGTTGCCAGCCGGGCGCATATCATCCCACCGGGGCGTGATCCGTTTGCCGTGTCCGACATCGACGCCGCGGAGTTCGGCTTCCTGGTCGACGCGCTCGCACAGACCTATGACCGGGTTGTCATTTCCATGGGAACGCTGGGTGCCGATCTTGGTACGGCGGACCTTTTGAAAGCCGTCGACAGTGTCGTGCTCGGTGTGGATTGGGGTCAGGACGAGGCGTGGGGCGTCGCCGCGTTCGAAACGCTGACGGCGCACGGATTCGGTCATGTTTTCGTAACCATGGCGCCGATATTCGCGCCGGACGATACCTTGGAAGACGCTGCCTGAGCCCGATTTAAGGCGATCGTAACGCGCCTGCGCAATATTCGTTCGTTAAGCGGGGGCTCCGGTCCGATCGTTTTCGGACACGGTTTCGCGATGGCGCCGGCACGTGGCAAGACCGAAACGAACGAATTTCAATCCTTGCAACGCGGACGAAGTCGTGAGCCCCCCGATCGAACGTGGGACAGGGGAGAGGTCATGTCTGCCACATCGTTGTACAAGGCCGCCGCAACGCTGATTGCATCGACCGGTCTGGCGACGTTGTGCGCACCGTTTACCGGCGGCATGGGAACGATTTTCACCCTGCATCGTGTCATTCCCCGTCGCCGCGACACGGATTTCCAGCCGAACAGACATCTCGCCGTAACGCCAGAATTCCTCGACAGCGTGATCGCGCGGGTTCGCCGTCGCGGCTATGACATCGTGCCTCTCACCGAAGCCGTCCGTCGCCTGAAGGCCGGCACGTCGGACCGACCGTTCTGCGCCTTCACGCTGGATGACGGCTATCGCGACAACATCGAATACGCCTTGCCGGTGTTTCAAAAACACAAAGCGCCGTTCACGGTTTTTGTTTGTACCGACGTGATCGACGGAACCGCGATCCTGTGGTGGGAAATCCTCGAAGCCGTGCTCGCCTCGACCGATACGGTCGAATTCGACACTGGAAAGCATGTTCTGAACATTTCCGTTCCCGACGCGCTCGCCAAATGCGACGCGTCGCGTACGATCGAAAAGCATCTGCTTTCGATCCCGAGCGAGGCCGAGGCGCGGGCGCGGGTGGTGGCGTTGGCCGAGCAATACGGGGTCGATTACAGGGCAATCGCCCGCGAACTCGGTGCGACCTGGGAGGAACTCAAGCGGGCCGTGAAGGATCCCTTGTTCCACGTCGGTGCGCACACCGTCAGCCATCCGTTCCTGTCACGGCTGTCAGAGGCGGAGATCCGCGCCGAGGTCAGCCGTGGGAGGACCCGGCTGGAAGCCGAACTGGATGTCTATATCGAACACTTTGCCTATCCGTACGGCTTCAAGGAAGCGTGTGCGAAACGCGAGTTCGACATCGTCGGCACAATGGGTTTCAAGTCCGCGGTCACGACCCGGCCAGGCGTCCTTGTGGCCGACCACGCCCGATCGCTTCATGCCTTGCCGCGCGTATCGCTCAACGGCAATTACCAGAACCGGGCGATGGTCGATTCGCTGATCAGCGGCGTGCCGTTTTTCATCGGCAACGGCTTTCGCCGTGCCCCGGTCCTGACCTGACCACCGGGGCGTACCCGGTCGGCTCACTCAGTTTGCCTCGGCCGCCGGTTTGCTCATCCACTTGATGATCAGTCCGGTCGGAACCACCCAGGCTAGCCCGGCTGTCGCATAATACAGCAATTGCACGAGCCAGGATGTGTCGGGCAGCAAGGCAGAGGCGAGCATCATCGCCATCAGCGCGTAGACGGTAACGAAGGGCACGATGATCAGCGTGCCGATGAGTTTGCGGACTTTTGGCGACATCTTGTTCGACCTGGCTGCATGCGGCGTTGCGTCTGATACGTCGTCCTTGAGCTCATGGATTGGACGGACTAGGGCTATAGCGCAAACAGAACTGCCCTGCGAGCCGCCGCATGACGATTGCGTCGATTGGAACCAACGCCGATCACACCCGAACCGGACCCGAAGCCCGGGCCGCCACTCATGGCGCGCTGCGCCTGTGGCTGCTGGTTGTCGGCGCGATGATCGTTGCCATGGTGCTGGTCGGCGGCGCGACGCGGTTGACCGATTCCGGTCTGTCGATCACCGAATGGAAGCCGATCTACGGCGTGATCCCGCCCATGAATGCCGAACAATGGGCCGAGGAATTCGACAAGTATCGCCAGATCCCGGAATACCAGCAGATCAACAAGGGCATGAGCCTGTCGGAATTCCAGTTCATCTATTGGTGGGAATGGGGGCATCGACTTTTGGGCCGCGCCATCGGCATCGCCTTTGCCGTGCCGCTGGCGATCTTCTGGGCGGCCGGTATGGTGCCCTTTTGGCTGAAGCCGCGTCTCGTCGCCCTGTTGGCGCTTGGCGGCCTGCAGGGAGCGATCGGCTGGTGGATGGTCACTTCGGGCCTCGTGGAGCGCACCGATGTCAGCCAGTACCGGCTGGCGATCCATCTGACGCTGGCCTTTCTGATCCTTGCTTATATCGCATGGCTCTACGCCCGGCTCAGTCCGGCGCTTGAACCGCGCACCGGCGCGGGGCAGGGCGTGCGTTTCTGGTCGGCGCTCCTCGTTGCCGGACTGGTGATCCAGGTGTTTCTCGGCGGGCTGGTGGCCGGGCTCGATGCCGGATTGACCTACAACACCTGGCCGCTGATGGACGGCGCCATCGTGCCCTCGGGCCTTTGGCTGCTGGACCCGGTCTGGGTCAATCACTTCGAGAACATCAGGACCGTGCAGTTCCAGCACCGGATGTCGGCCTATCTCCTGATCCTGCTGGCCGGCTTCGTCGCATGGCGTACGATCAGCGCCGGCGCCGGCCGGGCCGCCCGTCGCGCCGTATGGGCCGTATGCGGTCTGATCGCCGCCCAGGCGCTGACCGGCATCGTGACGCTGTTGATGCAGGTGCCGCTCTCCTGGGCTCTGGTGCATCAGGGTCTAGCCTGCCTTGTGCTGATTGCTGGTGTCGTGCATCTGAGAACCGTGACGCGCCTGCCGGACCCCGACGGCTGATCATCCCATCGCCTCGACTTGCCAACCGCACTGTCATAAACCCCTGAAGCGAAACAGGGGGACGACAGCATGCCGGGCGGGGCGACACGCATCGATTGGACCATCTGGTCCCTTGCGGTTTCCCAGACCCTGACCTGGGCCGGCCTTTATTACTCCTTTCCCGCCATGCTCGTGCATTGGGAGGCCGGCACCGGCTGGTCGAAGACCGACCTGACGGCCTGCTTTACCGCTGCGATCGCCGCGTCGGCGCTGGCATCGCCCTATGCGGGGCGGCTGATCGACCGCGGCCTCGGTCCCTATACCCTGGCCGGCAGTGCGCTGGTCGGCGGCCTGATGATGGGCCTGTTGGCCTTTGCCGACAGCTTTGTCCTGTTTTTTGCCGGTTGGGTCCTGATCGGGCTGATGTTGTCGGCCTGCCTCTACGATCCGTGTTTTGCGCTCGTCACCCGCGCCCGCGGGGCGGCCGCGCGGCGCGCCATCACGCTGATCACGCTCGTCGCCGGGCTCGCCGGGACCGTGGCCTTTCCGATGGCCCATGGCGTGGTCGACGCGTTTGGCTGGCGCGCGGCGATGATCGCCTTCTCGGCCATGGTCTGTTGTGTCGCCGTCCCGCTCGCCTTCCTCGGCGGCAGGCGGCTGGAAGCCGAACACGCCGACGCTCACCAGACCCGCAAGATCGCAGAACGGGTTTCGACCGGGCGCATCATCAGCCGGCCGGCCTTCTGGTTCCTGGCGCTGGCCTTCGCCTTCATGGCGCTCAACCACGGCATGATCATCAACCACCTTCTGCCGTTGCTCGACGAACGCGGCCTTGATCCGGTCGCGGCGGTCTTTGCGGCATCGATGATCGGACCGATGCAGGTCACCGGGCGCCTGGTGATGATGGCGGTCGAGCGCCATGTGACGAGCCATGCCATCACGCTCGCCTGTTTTGCCGCGGTGTCGGTCGCAACGCTGGTTCTGCTCGGGGCCGGCGCGGCGCCGGTCCTGCTCGTGCTTTATGTGATCCTGCAGGGCAGCGGCTACGGCGTGACCTCGATCATGAAGCCCGTCGTTGCGCGCGACATCCTTGGAGACCGCAATTTCGGTGCGATCACGGGGGCCATGGCGGTTTTTTCGCTGGCTGCATCGGCCTCTGCACCCTATGTCGGCTCGCTCCTCTGGGAAGTCGGCGGCTATGGATTGATGCTCTGGACGGCCTGTGCGGCCACCACGCTCGGGCTGATCTTCTATCAGGTCGCCACGCGGTGGAAGCCGCCGGCATGAAAAAAGCCGCGCCCGGGAAGGCGCGGCTTTGCAACAATCCGGACTGTCAGGCGATCAGGCGGCGTCAGCGAGTGCCTGGTCGAGATCGGCGATGATATCGGCCGCATCCTCGATGCCGACGGAGATCCGCACCACATCCGGGCCGGCGCCGGCGGCGGACTTCTGGCTGTCCGACAATTGCCGGTGGGTCGTAGAAGCCGGATGAATGATCAGGCTTCTGGTGTCGCCGATATTGGCCAGATGCGAGAACATCTTGACGTTCGTGACAAGCTGCACGCCGGCTTCATAACCGCCCTTGAGCCCGAAGGTGAAGACCGCGCCAGCGCCGTTCGGCATGTATTTCTGGGCAAGGTTGTGATGCCGGTCGCCGGCCAGGCCCGCATAGGACACCCAGCCGATCTTGGGGTGCGACGCAAGGTATTCCGCCACCTTGACCGCGTTATCGCAATGCCGCTGCATACGAAGCGCCAGCGTTTCCACGCCGGTGGCGATCATGAATGCGTTGAACGGCGAGATTGCCGGTCCGAGATCGCGCAGGCCAAGCACCCGGCAGGCAATCGCGAAGGCAAAATTGCCGAACGTCTCGTGCAGCACCATGCCGGCATATTCCGGGCGCGGTTCCGACAGCATCGGATACCGTCCCTCGCGCGACCAGTTGAACGTGCCGCCGTCGACGATGATGCCGCCCATGGAATTGCCGTGGCCGCCGAGGAATTTCGTCAGCGAATGCACGACAATGTCGGCGCCGTGGTCGAACGGTTTGCAGAGATAGGGAGTGGCCATCGTGTTGTCGACGATCAGCGGTACGCCGGCGCGCCGTGCGACATTGGCAATCGCCTCCAGGTCGACGACAATGCCGCCAGGATTGGCAAGGCTCTCGATGAAGATCGCCTTTGTTTTCGGCGTGACGGCGTCCTCGAACGTGGCGACATCGTCGGGATCGGCCCAGACCACGTTCCAGCCGAAATTCTTGTAGGAATGATTGAACTGGTTGATCGATCCGCCATAGAGCTTCTTCGACGCAATCACTTCATCGCCGGGCTGCATCAGCGTGTGCATGACCAGCAATTGCGCGGCATGGCCGGACGCGACGGCAAGCGCAGCCGTGCCGCCTTCCAGTGCGGCGATGCGCTCTTCGAGCACCGCCGTCGTCGGATTGGTGATGCGGGTATAGATGTTGCCGAAGGCCTGCAGGCCGAACAGCGAGGCGGCGTGCTCGACGTCGTCGAAGACGAATGATGTGGTCTGGTAGATCGGCGTGGCGCGCGCACCGGTCGCCGGGTCCGGCTGCGCGCCCGCGTGAATGGCGAGGGTATCAAAGCCGGGTTCTCTGCCGTCGGACATGGGCCTCTCCCTTTATCTGCATGGGTCCGCAGACGTTTTGGACGAGGAAAGGGCAGGCGTCAAACTGAACTTTCCGGCGCGAAAACCGGCGGGAGGAACGGTATCGAACCGGCACTGATTACTTCAGCGGACGCAATCCGAAATGCTGGTAGCCTTTTTGCAGTTTGGTGCGTTTGGCTGAAATCGTTCGCGAATTGACGCCGGTCCAGCCAATCTCGCCGGACAGTCGGCCGAATTCGATCTTAGGGCAGCGGTTCATGACAACCTTGACGCCCGCTGCTTCCGCACGCCGGGCCGCTTCGTCGTTGCGCACGGTCAATTGCATCCAGACAACCTTGGCGCCGGCGGCGATTGCCGCATCGGTGATGGGTCCCGCGGCTTCGGAATTGCGGAAGATGTCCACCATGTCGACCGGTTTCGGCACATCGGCCAGATCGCCATAGATTTCGCGTCCGAGCAGGGTCTTGCCGGCATGGCCAGGGTTGATCGGATGCACGTCGTACCCTTTGGCGAGCAGGTATTTCAGCACGAAATAACTCGGCCGCGACGGGTTCGGACTGGCACCGACCATAGCGACGGTCTTCACCGAGGTCAGAATGTCGTGGATGTAGGAATCCGGGTAGGATTCATGGTCGAAACCGTCGTCCGGAGCGATTTTGGTCATCCGATGGGTTTCCGTTGTCAGGGCAGGGCACCTTAGTACCTCGTCTCAGATGTTTTGCCGGTTTGACCGGTTTGTCCTGGCTTTTGGCTAGACGCTCTGCGCGACGCGCCTAGCCCAGGCACGAGTCTTCCCCATCAAACCGTCAAAATATCTGAGACGAGGTACTAGTTTCCTGAATGTCTTGCGGCACGGCACCCGGGTCTGTCAATTCGCGGCCTGCCGGCGGCGGCCTTCCATGTGCCGGGACCGCGATGAGAGCCGCGCCGGGACCGGACCGCGGAACCGTTTTTCGATGGTCCCAAGGGGTTTCCTGTGGACGGTGTCCGGCCGGATGACGGCAATACCGGAGAAGTCGTCGACAGCGAATTGCTGCACAAATTGCGCCCTTGAAGGTTATCCGCAAAATTTCAGGTGAAAAACAATAATAAAAAGCGTGAATTGAACATTGTTCGCAACTTTTCATTTGACGCTTCTGATCCGCAAACTCTACCGTCGTCCCGGTTTGCTGGTCGATTGGGAAGGGCGGGCTCGGCTGGGCGAGAGCGTCGATCGGCAAATGACAGTGTGATTGTGCTCAATGCAACGGAGTAAAAAATGGCCACGCACAGATTATCCAAACTACTGATTGGCGCATCGGCCGCAGCTGCGCTAATCGCAATGGCAACACCTGCGGTTTCGGCAACGACTTTCTTCCAGGGATTTGAATCCGACACGAGCGGCTGGTTCGATGGCGGTGTCTACGGCAACGTTGCGAGAACCGATGGGTCCGCGCAATCGATTACGCCGTTCGAAGGCGGTTT
>JANQQB010000468.1 GCA_028285165.1 Rhodobiaceae bacterium | reverse complement strand
CAAGGCGATGGCGGTTCTGGAACCGGTCCAGGTACCCGATTGGGCCGATCTCAACCGGGACCTCATCCCGGATCTGCTCGCGTTCTTGAATTCTGAACTGGCCGGACGCGAATTCATTGCCGGCTCCCGCTACACGATTGCGGACATCACGGCGCTCTGCATGCTCGATTTCATGAAGGTCACACGCATTCCGATCCCCGATGACCATACGCACCTGCTTCGCTGGCACGAGGCCGTCCGCGGGCGACCGAGCGCGAAGGCCTGACGCGATGGCCGGTTCAGGTGCCCCTGTCGACGACCTTACGGCCCTCGGCGACCAGATCCGCGCCTGCCGCGTCTGCGTGGAGCAACCGTCGGGTCCGGAACTGCCGCACGCACCGCGTCCGGTGGTCCGCCTGTCGGCCACCGCGCGCATCTGCATTTGCGGGCAGGCGCCGGGCACAAAGGTCCACCAGTCCGGCATTCCGTTTACGGACCCATCCGGAGACCGGTTGCGCAACTGGATGGGCGTGACGGAGGAGGAGTTCTACGACACGGCTCGGGTCGCGATCGTTCCGATGGGGTTCTGTTTTCCCGGCCTTGACGCAAAAGGCGGCGACCTGCCGCCCCGCAAGGAATGTGTTGCGACGTGGCACGACCGCATCTTTCGCGCCATGCCGCCGGCCGGCCTGATCCTGATCATCGGGCAATATGCACAGGCCTACCATCTGGGGACCGAACGCAAGAAAACCCTGACGGAAACGGTACGCGCCTGGCGCGATTATCGCGACGGCGGGACGGGCATCGTGCGCCTGGTGCTGCCGCACCCGTCCTGGCGCAACACGGCCTGGCTGAAAAAGAACCCCTGGTTCGAAACCGATCTCCTGCCGGTCCTGCGGGACGAGGTGCGGCAACGCCTGTGAGACCGGTTGCGCAAATCTGACAGCAGTTTTTACAGGTTTGCAAAAATCCATTCCAATTTTTGCCGGTCTGATTATATGAATGTAGAAAATCATTCCAAGAAATCAGATCGGATGATCCCATGATCGATCGTTTGGACCGCAAGATACTTTCCATCCTCCAGGAGGATTCCACGGTACCTGTCGCCGAGATCGGCCGGCGGGTCGGCTTGTCGACCACGCCGTGCTGGCGGCGCATTCAAAAGATGGAGGAAGACGGCGTGATCCGGCGGCGTGTCGCCGTGCTCGACCCGAAGGCGGTCAACGCGCCGGTCAACGTCTTTGTCGCGATCACCACAAACCAGCATACCGACGATTGGCTGAAACGCTTTGCCAAGGTCATGGAGGAGTTTCCCGAAGTCGTGGAATTCTATCGCATGGCCGGTCAGGTCGATTACCTGTTGCGCGTTGCCGTCCCCGATATCGACGCCTACGATTCCTTCTACAAGCGCCTGATCGCCAAGATCGACATCGCCGACGTGTCGTCAAGTTTTGCCATGGAGCAGATCAAATACACGACGGCGTTGCCGCTGAACTTCGTCGAGACGGCGCAGGAGAAGGGGTGAGAAAGGACGAGGGAGCCCTCTGGCGTGCCTCGGAGCAGCGTTAATCAAACCTTGCAATCGAAATTGCAATTCTAGCGAAAATCACGAGAGTTGCGCCCAAGCACAATCGAAAAACGGGGCGTTGGGCTGATGGCTGGAGACAGAACCGATCGCACTTTCGAAGACACGATCATAGAGCGGCTCGACAGACTGGAAGACAATCTGTCGAGGATCTCTGTGTCAGCGCAGCCCTGGACCGGACCGGTGTCGCCGGAACCGGACCGTGCGGCCGTACTTGACCAGCGCTTGTCGGTGATCGAAATGCGTTTGCTGCACTTGGCCGAATCAATGCCGGATCCGCGCACGCGCCGCGGCATTCGTATCTTGCCGTCGCCGCTTGTGCTGTTGGCCGTGCTCAGCCTCGGTCTGATCGCCTACGCCGTATCCTTCGGCGAGATCCGCAAAATGCATCCGCTCCCGCAGATTTCCGCCGGCCTGGAAAAGATCGAACGCCTCTTGCGTTGAGGAGGACGGGCGATCAGTCTCGCTCGAGCCGCGCGAGCAGGGATGACGTATCCCAACGATTGCCGCCCATTTTCTGAACTTCGGAATAGAACTGGTCGACCAGCGCCGCCACCGGCAGGTGGGCGCCGTTCATGCGCGCCTCGCCGAGGCAGATGCTGAGATCCTTGCGCATCCAGTCGACGGCGAAGCCGAAATCGTATTCGCCCCGGTTCATCGTCTGATAGCGGTTTTCCATCTGCCAGGATTGCGCCGCGCCCTTGGAGATGACGCCGATGACGGCTTCCACGTCGAGGCCCGCCTTCTTGGCAAAATGCACCCCTTCGGCCAGACCCTGCACGAGGCCGGCAATACAGATCTGATTGACCATCTTGGTCAATTGACCGGCGCCGGCCGGGCCCATCAGGCCGACCATCTTGGCATAGCAGTCGATCACCGGGCGGGCGGTGTCGAAATGGCCCTGGTCACCGCCGACCATCACGGTCAGGACACCGTTTTCGGCACCCGCCTGGCCGCCGGAAACCGGCGCGTCGAGAAAGCCGAAGCCCTTGTCGCGCGCGGCCGCGTCGAGTTCCCGTGCCACTTCGGCCGACGCCGTTGTGTTGTCGATGAAGATCGCGCCCGGTTTCATGGACTGGAAGGCGCCGTCCGGACCGGTCGTCACGGCCCTGAGGTCGTCGTCATTGCCGACGCAGCAGAACACGAAGTCGCATCCCTCGGCCGCCTCTTTCGGCGTCGGCGCCGTCGAGCCACCGAATTCGTCCGCCCATTTCTGCGCCTTGGCGGCGGTGCGATTGTAGACGGTCACGTCGTGCGAGCCGCGGGTCCTGATATGTCCGGCCATGGGATATCCCATGACGCCAAGTCCGATGAAGGCGACGTTTGCCATGACCGTTCTCCTGTGATGATGCAGAGGTATGTGGGCGGGACCGGGTGTGGTTTTAGGCCGGTCGAGGGCCGGGGGCAAGCCGCGCCCCGGTTTGAAGGTGTCAGGACAGCGCCTGGTCCAGATCGGCGATCAGGTCGTCGGCGCTTTCAATGCCGACGGCAAGCCGCAGGAGGTTTTCCGGAACGCCGGTATCGCCGGCCTCGATCGTGTGCCGATGTTCGATCAGCGTCTCGACGCCGCCGAGCGAGGTGGCACGAATGATGGTGCGCAGGCGTCCGGCAACGGCAAGCGCCCGTTCGCGCCCGCCCCGCACGTCGAAGGACAGCAGCGAGCCGAACCCGCCCTGCATCTGGCGGGTCGCCAGCTCATGGTCGGGATCCTCCGGCAGGCCCGGATACCGCACTGTTTCGACCGCGCTGTGGTCCGCCAGAAACCGGGCGATGCGCGCCGCATTGGCGCTCGCCGCGCGCACCCGGACCCCGAGCGTGCGCATGCCGCGCAACAACAGCCAAGCCTCGAAGCCGCCGAGCACGGCGCCGGCATCGTGGCGGTCCTGCTTGACGTCCTGCCAGATCGGCAGCGACGCATCGCGCACTGCGAGCACCCCGGCGAGCACGTCGGAATGGCCGTTCAGCGATTTTGTCGCCGAATGCATGACGATATGGGCGCCGAGATCGAGCGGCTGCGAGTGGATCGGCGTAGCGGCGGTGGAATCCACAACGAGCAGCGATTGATGCGCGTCCGCGATCGCCGCTGTCCGGGCGATGTCGACGGTCCGGATCCAGGGGTTGGAGGGGGTTTCGATCCAGATCAGCGCCGGCTTGTGAGCCTCGGCGAGTTCGGCAAGCGTTTCCGGATCCTGGCCGTCGAATTCGATCAATTGCATGCCCATGCGCTCGCAATGACGCCGGGTCCAGACGGTCACCCCGTAATAGATGCCGCGCTGGACGAAGATCGGGCGCGACGGACCGAGCGCACTGACCAGCGTCGACAGCGCGGCCAGCCCCGACGGCCAGACCAGCGCGTCTTCGGCGTGTTCCAGTTGGGCGATCACGGATTCCGCCAGCCGGAAGAGCGAATTGTCGTCCCTGGAATAGATGTGCTGCGGGCTGATCGGCGCGTAATCCTCGTGCCGGGCAAATGTCGTTGCCGGCTGGAACGGCGGCACTAGGCCGCCGGTCTCGCCGTCGAGGAAGTGGCCCAATTGGGCGAGCAGCGTGTCGGGTGTCTTGCGATTGGCGGTCATGGCGGGCCCTAAAGAGGAAGAAGCCGCCCTTATAGGCGCCCGCCGGATCGTCGCCAAGCGTGAGGAATCGTCAGGCCGTTAGCGCCGCAAATGCCGGGTGAGACGGCGCTCCAGAAGGTCCCAGACGCGGCGCAGCGTTTCCACCATGATCAGATAGAGGAAGGCCGCCCAGACATAGACGTTGAAGTCGAAGGAACGGGAAAACGCCAGACGGGTTTCGCCCATCAGATCGAACACCGTGATGATGCTGGCGATTGCCGAGCCTTTGATCATCAGGATCACTTCATTGCCGAACGGGCGGAGCGCCGTGATCAATGCCTGCGGCAGCACGATCAGGAAGAACGTCTTGATCCGCGGCAGGCCCATGGATTTGGCGGCCTCGGTCTGGCCCTTCGGAACGTTCAGGATCGCGCCTTTGAGGATCTCTGCCTGATAGGCCGCCGTATTCAGCGAAAAGGTCAGAACGGCGCAGTAATAGGCTTCCCGGAAGAACCACCACAGTCCGACGCTTTCTAGCTCAAGCCGGAACTGTCCGGCGCCGTAATAGACGAGAAACACCTGGGCAAGCAGTGGCGTGCCCCGGAAGAAATAGACGTAACCGTAGGTGAGCGCGTAGATCACCGGGTTCGACGTGAGGCGCCCGAGTGTCAGCGGCAATGCGAGCACGGCACCGATCAGGATCGACGTCGTGACGAGCATCACCGTTGTCACCGCTCCGCCAAGCAGGCGCGGTACGTAGCGTGCGACGAAATCGGGATCGTAGCTCGAGAGCACTGACCACAGGATGCTGGCTCCGAGCGCGATCCAGAGCCCGACAAACAGATATCCGCACGCCTTGGCGGCCGTAAGCTTCTGCCGGACGGGCGGCGGGGGAGCCAGGGTGTCGGTATCAGCCGTAATCGCCATCGCTCACGCCCTCACTTCGCCGCGTCGGGCCCAGGCATCGATGCGTCCGATGCCGACCGACGAGATGATGGACAGGGTCAGGTAGACGAGACAGGCGACCGAATAGAAGAAAAACGGCTCTTTGGTATTGCCGACCACCAGGTTGGTCATGCGCAGCAGGTCGTCAAGCGCGATCACGGAGACAAGCGCGGTCTCTTTCAACAGAATGAGCCAGAGGTTCGACAGGCCCGGCAGCGCAAGCCGGATGAGCTGCGGAACGATCACCATGCGCATGGTCTGGAAGCGGGTCAGGCCGAGCGCCCGCGCGCCCTCGTACTGGCCGTCCGGAATCCCTTTGAAGGCGCTCAGGAAGACTTCGCTGGCGAAGGCGGAAAACACCAGACCGAGCGCGATCATGCCGGCAACGAATCCGTTGATCTCCACATAGGTATCGGTGAACAGGCCGACGATCTGCTGCAGCAGGATCTGGCCGCCGTAATAGATGATCAAAAGGGTGAGAAGTTCCGGCAGGCCGCGAAACAGCGTGGTGTAGATGTTGGCAGCAAGCACCAGGGAGGCTTCGCCGGAATTCTTGGCAAGTGCAATGAGGAAGCCGAGGACGAGGCCGAAGGGAAGGGTGGCAAGAGCAAGCTGAATCGTCAGCAGGGTTCCGGCTGCGAGTTCGTCACCCCATCCGTTCGCGCCGAATTCCAGAAGGCCGAACAATTCACCCATGAGAACGGTTCCGGGATGCGGACGGGCCGAGGCCCGTCCGCGTAAGGGTCGGTCTTAGTAAACCGAAAAAGAAAAGTACTTGTCGTTGATCTTCGCGTAGGTGCCGTCGGCGAGGATTTCGGCCAGTGCATTGTTGAACATGGCCTTCAATTCGTCTTCGCCCTGGCGAATAGCGATACCGGCCCCTTCGCCGAAATACTTGACCGGGCCGCTGAAGGTGTGCGCCATATCACAGCAGCCGGCATCTTCGGTTTTCAGCCATTCACCGAGCACCACCGAATCCGCCAGGACGGCGTCGAGACGGCCATTCGCCAGATCCAGATTGGCTTCGTCCTGCGTGCCGTAGAGCCTGATGGTCGAGTCCGTGTAGACGTCTTCCAGATAGCTTGCATGGGTCGTTGCCGATTGGGCGCCGATCGTCTTGCCAGCCAGGCCCGCCGGTGTAAAGTCGGAATGGCCCGCGCCTTTTGCCATCACAAAACCGGCCGGCGTCTGATAATATTTATCGGTGAAGTCGACCTTCTTCTTGCGCTCTTCGGTGATCGACATGGAGGCGATGATCGCGTCGTACTTCTTGGCCAGAAGGGCCGGGATGATGCCGTCCCAGTCCTGTGCCACGAACGTGCACTCGACCTGCATGCGCTCACACAGCGCCTTGGAGATCTCGATGTCGAATCCCTGCAATTCCTTGTTGGAATCGAAGTAGTTGAACGGCGGGTAGGCGCCTTCGGTGCCGATTCGAACTGTCTTCCATTCCTTGGCCTGCGCTCCGCCGGCAACAGCCATGACAAAGGCGGCGGCAAGCGCGATTTTTTTAATTGTTTTCATTGTTTTGATCCCCATTGTTCTACGGAGTATTGATTTTCGCGCAGCATGAGGCGCTACCCGAGAACCAGGGCTCCAGCGCCGCACCGCACTGGCCGGCATGTCAGACCAAAATGCGGGCCGATGCAACTGTTTTGCCCGATCGGACGGTAAAAAAGCCGCGTCTGCAAATCGCCGGGCCGGTTGACGCAGCGGCAGGTCTAAAGCCGCATGGCGATGCGGAAAAGCCGGCTTTCCGGGTCGGCCTGCACCCGGCCCGACCGATGGAACAAAGGGAGCAAAGCACATGTCGCTGTCCAGACGGGATCTCGCCCGGACTGCCCTGATATCCGGCGCGACGGTGGCGATGGCCGGCCTGGCCGGCCCCCAAGCGGCGGTTGCAAAGACCGCGTTGTCCGGTCGTCAGGTGCCGGGCGCGCACCGCCTGCGGGTCGGGTCCATCGAGGTGACGGCGTTGTCCGACGGCTATATCGACCTCGATCCCAAACTGCTGCCGCAAGCCGATATGGACACATTTGCCGAATTGCTGGAGGCGCAATGGCTGCCGCCTGGCAAGGTGCGCGGTTCGGTGAACGCCTTTGCCGTCAACACCGGCGACATGCTGATCATGATCGATACCGGCGGCCGCGACCTCCTCGGACCGACGCTCGGCGGATTGCCCGATGCGCTGGCGGCCGCGGGATTGGCAGCGGATGCCGTCGACGCAGTCTACCTGACCCACATGCATCCCGATCATATCGGCGGCCTCGTCAAGGCTGATGGCGCGGCCATGTTCCCGAATGCGGAAATCGTGGTCTCGGAGCGCGACTGGGCCTATTGGACGAGCGACGACGTGATGGCAGGGGCGCCGGAAAGCGCGCGTTTTTTCTTTCGTGCCGCGCAGGAGGCCATTGCTCCCTATGCGGAGCGCCTCGTGCGGTTTTCACCCGAACGCCCGCTGTTGAGCGGCCTGATCCCTGAACCGCTGCCCGGCCACACGCCTGGTCACACGGGATTCCTCGTCGAGGACGGCGGGGAGAGCCTCTTCATCTGGGGCGATATCGTGCATGCGCCGCCGGTCCAGTTCGCGCATCCGGATTGGGCGATCGCATTCGACGTGGACCAGGACGCGGCGATAGCGACGCGCAAGCGCGTCTTCGACCGCGTCGCGACCGACCGGCTGCAGGTGGCCGGCATGCATTTGCCGTTTCCAGGCTTCGGTCGCCTCCGGCGCCGGGGTACGGCTTATGAATATGTGCCAACTCCCTGGCAGTTCGATCTCTCGCAGTGACGTCATCGATCCGTGCCGGCGGCTTCCGGACGCCGCCGGGTCCTGACCTCGCGCCAGGCCAGCACGATCGCACTGCCGATGATGAGGATGCTGCCGGCGACGCTCAAGCCGTCCGGCAGCACGCGATAGATGGCCCAGTCGAACAGGGCTGCGAAGATCAGCGTGGCATAGGAGATCGGCACGACATAGCTGGCGTCACCGGCTTTCAGCGCCTGGATGTAACAGGCCTGGGCCGACAGGATGGCAAGCCCGATACCGGCAAGCAACAGCCATTGGAAGGGGCTTGGCGGCACCCAGACAAGCCAGGCTCCGGCGATCGCGAACAGGCTGCCGATGCCGTTCGACATCAGGAGAATCTGAAACGGCTTTTCGCGTCCGGACAGGAGCTTTATCATTGTGACTTCAAGACCGAACAGGCAGGCCGCCGCAACGCCGATCAGCGCCGCGGGTTCGAACGCGGCGCTGCCGGGACGGATCAGCAACAGGCCGCCAAGAAGCGCGACCGCGGCCGCCATCCAGCGCACGGGCCCGACCCGCTCGCCGAGGATCGGTATCGCCAGCGCCATCGCCACCATCGGGTTCAGGTAGGACAGGGCGGTCGCGTCGGCCAGCGGCAGCAAGGCGGCGGCGGCGAACATGCAGGTTGCGCCGCCATAGCCCGACGAGACCCGCACCAGGTGCAGACCGAGCGCCGGCCGGGTGAAGGTCGGGCGCAGGACGGCGGCAAGGCCGGCCAGCACCAGGGCGGCAAAGACGTAGCGGCCGAAGGTGACCTGAAAAGCGGGCAACGCGTTTTCACCCGTGCCCAGGGTCTTCGCAATCAGCATCGCAGCGCCGAGAAGCAGGCTGGCGAATGCCATCATCAGGGCCGCTCGGATCGGGCGCGCGCCGGATACCGGTTCGACGGCCGGTGCGCGACGATCACGCATCCGGACGGTACCGGTCCACGCGTTCGCGCGGGCCTTCGATGAGGACGTCGACGCCGGCTTCGGTAAAGTGCCGATCCAGCACCGCGAGACCGTCCGCTGCAAGTCGGGCTTCCAGATCGGATAATTCCGCAAAACCGACCGGAACAACCGTGCGCTCGATCACCTGCCAGGGTTCCAGACAGGCCGCGTCGATCACCGCATTGGCGGCGCCCGAATAGGCCCGGGCCAACCCTCCGGTGCCCAGTTTCGTGCCGCCGAAATAGCGCACGACGATGATGCCCGCATCGACCAGGTCGGCGCCGATCATGGTCTTCAGGATCGGCATGCCGGACGTGCCGCCCGGCTCGCCGTCATCCTTGGCGCTTTCCTCGATCCGGTCGTCCGGCAGAACGCGCCGATACGCGGTCACGTGATGGTTGGCCTTCCGATGGTCGGTTTTAAGCCGGGCCAGGGTGTCATCGAACCGGGCAAACGGCACCAGGAAGGCGAGGAACCGCGACTTCTTCTCCTCATGCTGCGCGTGCGTTTCGGTCAGGACTGTGAAGCGCGGCATGGCCGACCCGCCCCTTGCGGCTTTATCGGCGCGTGCCGATCCCGAATTCGGCGAACGGGATAAAAGCGACCGTCTCGCCTTCTGCGAGCGCGGTCGCCTCCTCGGCGATTTCGATCAGGCCGTCGGCAGCACGCAGGCCGGAAATCAGACCGGAGCCGTCGCGGTCAAACTTGTCGACGCTGAGTGCGCCGTGGTCATCGCGCACCAGAATGCCGCGCACGAACTCGCGCCGGTCCGGTTTTTTCCGCGCGATGGAAAACCGTGCGGGCAGGGGATAGCGCACCGGTTCGGGCCAGGCGGCCCCGGACAGCCGGAACAGCATCGGGCGCACATAAAGCAGAAAACACACCATCGCCGCGACCGGATTGCCGGGCAGGCCGGCGAACACGGTCTGGCCGATCTGGCCCATCGTCATCGGCCGCCCCGGTTTGACGGCGATCTGCCACATATGCCGCGTGCCGAGGTCGTCCAGCACGGGGATGATATGGTCTTCCTCGCCGCGGCTCGCGCCGCCTGTCGATACGATGACGTCATGGGTGGCGGCGGCATCGGCAAGGGTTGCCCGAATGGCGGTCTCGTCATCAGCCAGAACGCCGAGATCGCTGACATCGGCACCGCAGAGCGCGAGAAGGTCGGAGACCAGAAAGTGGTTTGAATCGTAGACCTGACCCGGGCGGATCGCAGATCCGGGACGCACGATCTCATCGCCGTTTGACAACAGCGCGACCTTCAGCCTGCGAAACACCTCAACGGTTTCGGTCCCGAGCGAGGCGAGCGCGGCCACGTCCTGCGGTCGCAGGCGAAAGCCCGGTTCCGTCACCGGATCGCCCGCGCGCAGGTCTTCCCCGGCGCGGCGCCGGTTGGCGCCGGATTTCAGGCCCGCGGGAATGCGAACCCGTGCGCCATCCTCATCGACATCGCAATCTTCCTGCATGGCAATCGTGTCGGCGCCCTCCGGCATGACGGCGCCGGTGAAGATGCGCACTGCCGCGCCGGCCGGCAGCGGATCCGCCATGGGATGGCCGGCCGCCACCCGATCCTCGACGGGAAAGAGGCCGCCGGTGCGCTCGAAGTCCTCGTGCCGGAAGGCGTACCCGTCGACGGCGGAATTGTCGGTGAGCGGGACGTCGCGCGGTGCGCTGACCGCCTTGGCCAATACCCGGCCGCAAGCTTCGCCGAGGCCGATCGTTTCGAGACCGGCGACCGGGACCAACCGGTCTTTCAAGAGGGCAAGCGCGTCGTCGTGGCGCAGGCGATCCTTGTCGTGCAGAAAACAATCGTCAAGAAGGCGTCTGGCTGAGCTCACCCTGCTTCTCCAGATCGCAATACGAAACGATGAAATCGGCGATGTCGGACACCGCGTCGATGTTGAACAGGGGCAGGCCGGCCGTATCGGTGGCATGGTCGGCGGCGATGGCGACGATCATCGGATCGTTGGGCGCGAGGAATTCGGACTTGCGCGCCCCGTTGCGCCTGGCTTCGATCTTGGGGTGGCTTTCCCGCTTGTAGCCCTCGATCAGAACGACGTCGCTGGGGCCGAG
>JANQQB010000441.1 GCA_028285165.1 Rhodobiaceae bacterium | reverse complement strand
GATTGCAAGCGTGACCAGCGCCAGCGATCCATAGGCGATGTCGGATCCCCAGAAGTCCAGCGTGGCGAATTGCGCCGCGCCCGAAAACACGATGGCGCTCATCGCAATGGCAAACCCCGGATCGAGGCCCCGTTCGGCGGCTGCCGCACCGAAGGCGATCCCGAACGGGATCGTGAACAGCCCGATCGGCAGAAGGCGGCGCATGCCGCGCGTCGTGCCCCCAAGAGTCACTGTGACAGGTTTCATCGATCCGGCTCCGGCGACCCGAACTTTCTAACTGTTATAATGGTTAGATATGAGAGAAACTTGCCTGTCAACCACTACACCGGTTAGAATTGCATCATGACCTACGCGCAGCAGCATCCCGTCCGGCTGATCGGTGGCCGGCTGGCTCTCGATTTCCTCAACACAGCCGACTGGACGGACGCCGGGGAGGTCTTTCACGAAAAGATCGAAACCCGGGACGATCTGAAAGTCTGGCTCGATGCCGTCGGCATACCCGATGCTCCCTGCCCGGCTGCGGTCGCGGATCTGCACGCCTTTCGAAAGCGGCTGCGCGGCGCGTTCCTGTCAGGCCGAACCGACCCGAAGGTGGCCCGGGATCTGGAGCAGGCGTTGCACGGGATCAGCCTTGACGGCGCGGATCTGAACCAGGCCACACAATCCCTGCCCGCACTCAGTCTGATCGCCGCTTCCGCTGTCGCGCTGATCGGCGATCCGCGCGAATTCGGCCGCATCAAACTGTGCCCCGGCAACGATTGCGGCTGGCTGTTTCTTGACGAAACAAAGAACGGTCGCCGCAAGTGGTGTATGATGGAAACCTGCGGAAATCGCGCCAAGGCGTCGCGAAACTATTCACGCAAAGTGGCGGACAGGAAACCGGTCTGACCGGCATCGGCGATCCGGTTGCGGAAGTACCGGACGGCGCTTCGACACTTGTGTTCCGGCATCCGGCAGGACCCCTGACTGACCTCGCGTAACGATACGTGCACCGCCGCAATCTGTGCACTTTTGAAGCGCTGGACGCTCAGTCTACGCACCCTTAAATTGAGATCGTACCCCTCAGCTCCGACCGCCGGCCGGCACTTCGGCATCGGTTTCAAGGGGCTTGTCTTTTGGGGGAAAAAGCCATGTTGTCCGTCTTCCGCATTGTCCTTTGCCTTGCCGTCATCGGCTTCGGGAGCAGTCTCGCAACACCTGCTCTGGCGGACTGGATGTCCTATGCCATGGACGACCGGGGCGCGGTCGGCCATGGCCGCGCGCCGACTCGGCGGGCCGCCGAAAACTTCGCCCTCAGCTATTGCGGAAACGCCAATTGCCGGATCGCCGACACCACGCAGGTGCGCTGCATGGCGTTCGCAGAAAGCCGCTACAACGGCTATTTCGCCGGTATCGGCCGCGCCCATTCCGACGGCCAGGCAAAAAGCTATGCCCTCGACTGGTGCTCACGCGGCGCGCCGGTCGCGACCTGCCAGATCCGCCACGCCTATTGCAAGTAAAGGCACTCTCGGTTCCTCCGCCGTCAACGATCCGGCAGCGTTTCGGCGATCAGGGCAATCATCTCGAACATCACAGCGGCCGCCACCATCGCCGTGATGTTGTTCGGCTGGTCTTTCGTCGGCATGAGGCAGACGACATCGCCGCCGACGATGTTCATGCCGCGCACGGCATGCAGGAGCGCCACCGCCTCGTCGATGTCGAAGCCGCGCACGCCCGGTTCGATGTTGGCAACAGCCGGTGCGACGGTCGGGTCGAGACAATCGAGATCGAAGGTGATGTAGACGGGCCGTCCGTCCAGCACGTCGCGGATCTGGGCAATCACGTCCGCCGCGCCGCGGGTCCGATACTCGGCCATGGTGACGACGTTGTAGCCGTATTCGTAGGATGGCTCGATCCAATCGAGCGTACGCGGGTGGCCGCGAATGCCGATCTGCATGGAGCCTTTCGGATCGACATGGCCTTGGTCGGCCAGATAGGCGCCCCAATGCGCGGCCGACTTCTTGGCGCCGAGGAAATGATCGACCTTGGTGAAGACGTCGGTATGGGCGTCCAGATGCAAAAAGCAAACCGGCTCGCCGCCGGCAAGCGCGCCACCTCCGAGCGCCTGCACGATGCCGCCGGTGATCGAATGGTCGCCCCCGATGGAAACGGGCCGTGCGCCGGCGGCATCGATTTTCCGATAGAACTCGGTGATCTGCGCAATGCAGTCTTCGTTGTCATTGGCGCGCGGCATCGGCACGTCGCCGACATCTGCGATGCGGGCCTTCGACCACGGATCGAGCCGGAAGCCGCCATGCATGCGGCGCTGCAGGGCCGACACGTGGCGGACGGCGCGCGGCCCCAGATGCTGGTCGCGCTCCGTCGTGCCGTTGCCGGTGGAATGCGGCACGCCGGCAAGCGCGATGTCGTGACCTTCCGGTCCGACATGCGGACAGCGGAACAGTGTCGGCACACCCCACCAATAGAGATTGTTCATCATGCTTTCGTGATGGGGATCGGCCATTTGTGCGCTCCGGATCGGTCGTGACGGGTTGATCCGGTTCTGGCGATCCCTTTGTCGGCGGTCAAGCCGGGGCCGGATCCTTCACGAACCGACGCCAGAGCGCGGGGCCGGTCTGGTGGACGGATTCGCCGCGTGTGTCGACGGCGACCGTAACCGGCATGTCTTCGACCACCAGTTCACGGATCGCCTCCATGCCGAGGTCTTCATAGGCGACCACTCGCGCTGCCTTCACCGCCTTTGAAACCAGATAGGCCGCGCCGCCGACGGCGATCAGGTAGGCCGCGCCGTGCCGGGCAATCGCATCGACCGTTTCCGGGCCCCGCTCGGCCTTGCCGATCATCACCTTCAGGCCGGTTCCGCCGAGCACCTGGTCGGTGAACCGGTCCATGCGGGTTGCAGTGGTCGGCCCGGCGGGGCCGATGACCTCGTCGCCCACCGCATCGACAGGACCGACATAATAAAGGGCGCGTCCCTTCAGATCGACCGGCAGTTCATCGCCTGCGCGCAGCGTCTCGACCATCCGCTTATGAGCGGCATCGCGCCCGGTAAAGAGCGTTCCGGACAAGAGCAGCGTCTCGCCGGGCCGCCACGATGCCACCTCCGCGTCGGTCAGTCTGTCGAGATCGACGGGCCGGGCCAAATCGGCGGTTCGCTCGAGCACGATGTCCGGCCAGTCGCCAAGGTCCGGCGGATCGAAGCGGGCGGGTCCGGAGCCGTCGAGTTCGAAATGCAGGTGGCGGGTCGCCGCGCAATTGGGAATGAGCGCGACCGGCAGCGACGCCGCGTGGGTCGGAAAAGTCCGGATGCGCACGTCGAGCACGGAGACAAGGCCGCCGAGCCCCTGCGCGCCGACGCCGAGGGCGTTGACCCGGTCATGGATCTCGAGACGAATTTCGTCGAGCGGCGATGCCGGACCGTTTTGCCTCAGAGCCATCATGTCCATCGGTTCATTGAGGCTCTGCTTGGCCAGAAGCATGGCCTTTTCCGCACTGCCCCCGACGCCGATGCCAAGCACGCCGGGCGGACACCAGCCAGCCCCGAGGGTGGAGACCGTGTCGACCACCCAGTCCGCCACCGAGTCCGACGGTTCGAGCACGGCAAACCGCGCCTTGTTCTCCGAGCCACCGCCCTTGGCGGAAACGTCAACGGAAATCCGGTCGCCCGCGACAATCTCGGTGTGCACGATGGCCGGCGTGTTGTCGCCGGAATTCTTCCGGCCGCCGAGCGGATCGGTAACGATCGAGGCGCGCAGCGGATTGCTGTCATTGCGATAGGCCCGGGCGACGGCCCGGTCGACAAGATCCTGCAGCGGCTGGTCCGTTTTCAGCCTGGCACCGACACCCAAGCGCACAAAAACATGCGCCGTTCCGGTATCCTGGCAAATCGGCCGCCGCCCCAGCGCGCACATGCGCGAGTTGATCAGGATCTGCGCGATCGCGTTCCGCGCCGCCGGGCTTTCCTCCCGCGCATAGGCATCGCTCATATGCCGGATGAAATCCGACGGATGGAAATACGAGATGTATTGCAGCGCATCGGCGATGCTGTCGACGAAATGCTCCTCTTCGATGATCGTCATGACAGCCGTCCCTTGCGTGCTGGTGTATTCAATCCGGCACGTCCGGGCCGGATTTCGTATGGTCTGACTGCATCATAGGCTGAGACAGCGTCAGACGCACGATCGCAACCGCCAAAGGTCGCGGTCATGATCGCAGCCGACCGTCGGACGCTGTACCGCATGAAGAGGAGAAAGCGGGAGCCAGGACTACGCCCGGCTCCCGGAGGTCTGACGCGGGGTTTACGCCAGATCGAAACCGGATGCGGTCAGCGGCAAGGTCCGGATGGTCTTGCCTGTCGCATTCTGGACGGCTTGCACCAGCGCCGGAGCCACCGGCGGCGTGCCCGGTTCGCCGATGCCGCCGACCGGCCCGCCAAGCTGCAGAATTTCAACATCGAATTCCGGCGTCTCGGCCAGCGTCAGCATGCGATAGGTGTCGAAATTGCCCTGGTCTACCCTGCCCTTCTGCATGGTTACCTCGCCCCACAGAGCGGCCGTGATGCCTGTGATCGCACCGGACACCATCTGGGCCTCGATCGTATCGGGATGAACGGCGTGGCCGACATCGGCGACAGACGTGACCTTGACCAGCCGAAGGGCATTCCCTTCGACCGCAATCTCGAAGACATTGCCGAGCACGGTACCGAAGGCCTCGTGGATCGCGATGCCCTGATGGTGCCCGGCGGCCGGAGATCCCCAGCCGGCCCGCGCGGCCAGGCGTTCGAGCACCGTGCGATTGCGATCCGCCTTCATTAGCTTTATGCGCAGCGCAACCGGATCCTGGTTCGTTTCGCTCGCTATTTCGTTCACGAATCCTTCCATGAACCAGGCGTTCTGGGAATGGGCGACCGACCGCCAGAATCCGACCGGGATCGCGGTGTTTTCCATGGCATAGATCACGCGCGACGCGGCGCCGAATTCATACTGCCGATGGAACGGAACGCCGGCGGGACTGGTGCCTTCCGCCACGCCGTCGACGCTCGTGTGGTCGATCTCGCCCTTGGCGAGATCCGGCACCGCGCGGGCCAGGATTGACGGACAGGCGAGCGCGCCGTCGAAGCCCGTCACGTTGCCTTCGGGATCCACCGCGGCGCGCAGGCGTGCCGCCGCGGCCGGGCGATAAAATCCGCCCCGCATATCGTCTTCGCGGGTCCACATCACCTGGACCGGCGCGCCGACCTCCTTGGAGACCCGGGCCGCGTGGATCGGCAGATCGATCTCGAAGCGCCGGCCGAGGCCGCCGCCGAGAAACGTCGTGTGGCATTCGACCTGACTGCCGTCGAGCCCGACGGCGCCGGCAACAAACCCCATCAGGCCCTGGGCCTGGGTCGGGGACCAGATCGTCAGTTTGTCCGGCGTGTAATGGGCCGTCGTGTTCATAGGCTCCATCGTGGCATGCGCCAGGTAGGGTGCCTCGAGCGTGACGTCGACGATGCGGTCGGCGCCCGATGTCGCTGCCTCGATATCTCCGACCGCCTCGACCGGTTTGCCGCGTCCTTCGGCAACCGCGTCCCGGAGCCGCTGTCTGACGGAGGCGGTCGACAGGTCCGCCGCCTCACCCAGGTCCCAATCCACAGATAGCGCGGCCGCCCCTTTGGAGGCCGGCCAGAACGCATCGGCGACAACGTAGACGACGTTTTCCAGCGACACGACATGCCGAACGCCCGAGATGGCACGCGCGGCCGCGTCGTCTATCGAGCGGACTGTACCTGTAAACGAGGGCGGAAAGACGGGTACCGCGGTCAGCATGCCGTCGACGCGCACGTCGGTGCCGTAGATGGCTGATCCGTCGAGTTTGACGGGCGTGTCGTCGCGAGCCACCGAGCGGCCGATGATGCGCCATTGGTCCGGGCGCTTGAGCTGAACCGATTCCGGTTCCGGGAATTTTGCCGCTTCCGAAACAAGCGCGCCGTAGGCAAGGCTCTGGCCGGTCAGCGGATTGACGATCGACCCGGATCGAGCCTGGAGGCCGCCCGGATAGACGCCCCAGCGCTCGGCGGCCGCGCGTTTCAGCATTTCGCGCGCCTTGGCGCCGACCTGGCGCGCCGGTTCCCAGAAAGCCCGGATCGAAAAGCTCTCGGCAGTGGTCTGGAAACCGTAAAACGGATGGTTGAAAGCCGCACCGGCGATCGGCGAAAAGATCTCGACATCCTGCCAGTCGACTTCGAGTTCCTCGGCAACGAGCTGGGCCATCGATGTCCAGATGCCCTGCCCCATTTCCGATTGCGGCTGGGCAATGCGGACTTTGCCCTCACCCGTAATTTCCAGCCACGCGCCCAATTCACCGCCCGTGGAGGCCGCGGCATGGCGCAGGGTCGCCGGAACGGCAAAACCGAGCACAAGTGCCGCGACACCGGATTTCAGGACGGCGCGACGGGTTGCGGTCGAAGCGTTCATGATGCCCTCCCTGTCAGGCGTCGCCGCGCACGGCGCGGTGGATGGCTGCGCGGACCCGTGGGTAGGTCCCGCAGCGACAGATATTGGTCATGGCCCGGTCGATCTCTTCGTCGCTCGGATCTGGGGATTCGGCGATCAGGGCGGACGCCGCCATGATCATGCCGGACTGGCAATATCCGCATTGCGGCACGTCCAGATCGCGCCAGGCCTGCTGGATCGGATGGGTGCCGTCGGCGGACAAGCCCTCGATCGTGCGCACATCCCGGTCCGCAACCGCGCTGACCGGCAGAACGCAGGTGCGGACCGCCGCGCCGTCGATATGGACCGTGCACGACCCGCAGGCGGCGATACCGCAGCCGTATTTCGTTCCGGTGAGACCAAGCGTGTCGCGCAGCACCCACAAAAGCGGCGTGTCCGGATCCGTGTCGACGGAGACCGTCAACCCGTTGACGGTGAATGAAATGCTCATGAAGTCCTCCCAAAAACCGGCAGAGCGTCAGATGGCCGTCGCGCGAACCATCTCGGCGCATTTCCAGCCGATCATCATCGACGGCGCATTGGTGTTGGACGTGGTGATCGACGGCATGATCGAAGCGTCGGCAACCCGCAATCCGTCGATGCCGTAGACACGCAATTCGGGGTCCACCACGGCGGTTTCGTCGACGCCCATCCTGCATGTCGAGGTCGGATGGAAATAGGTGTTGAGGGACTTGGCGAGGAATTCCCGCCAGCGGCTCTCGCTCATATCGCCGGACCCGGGCAGGACTTCGGCCTTGCGGAACGGCGCATAGGCGGCGTCCGCGCCGATTTCGCGACAGAGCTCCGTCGCCGCACGATAGGCCTTCCAATCCTGTTCCTCGGCGAGGTAGTTCGGATCGACGATCGGCGGCACCGCGGGATCGGCCGAAGCCAGCTTCAACGAACCGCGCGAATGCGGCCGGGCGACGCCGGACAGGACGCAATAGCCGTGCTCATATCCGAGCGTATGCCCGGTCGAAGCGAACGGCACCGACACATAGAGCGCGATCATGTCGGGCGCCGGCAACCGGGAATCGGACCGCTCCCACATATAGACTTCGGAGTGATTGTAATGGCTGAGCGGCACCGGCCCCTTGGCTTCGTAATTCACGCCGGCGCCCAGAACATGGTCCTGCAAACCCTCGCCCACCGGCAGGTCCGCCACGGCATCGATGCCGATTTCTTTGAGGTCGCTCGCGGGGCCGATGCCCGAGAGCATCAGGAGCCGCGGGCTGTCGATCGCGCCGGCCGAAAGGATCACTTCGGCGTCGGCATGCACGGTATGCGGCGCGCCGTTGTGCAGATAGGTCACGCCCTTGCAGCGGCCCTTGTCGATGACCAGTTTCAGCGCCGGCGCGTCGGTGAGCACGGTGACGTTGCCGTTCTCCTGGGCCGGACGCAGAAAGGCGGTCGCGGACGATTGGCGCTTGAAATCCTTGATGTTGAAATTGACCCAGGCCTGACCTTCCATGCGCTCGGCATTGAAATCCGGGGTCTCGCGATAGCCGAGGCTCGCACAAGCATCCATGAAGGCGACGGCACCCTCATGGCGCTTGTCCGCGGCCGGTATGGAAATGTGGATCGGGCCGCCGTCGCCCCGGTACTCGCTCGCCTCGCCTTCCCAGGTCTCCATCGCCTTGAAGTGCTCAAGCACTTCCGCATAGGACCAGCCGGTATTGCCGGCATAGGCCCAGGAATCGTAGTCGGACTTGTGGCCACGGGCGTAGATCATGGCGTTCAGTGCCGATGTCCCGCCGAGCACGTTGCCGCGCGGCCAGGCGTGGGTGCGCCCGTCGGCGTGG
>JANQQB010000433.1 GCA_028285165.1 Rhodobiaceae bacterium | reverse complement strand
CACGTCGACGACCTCAATGCCGATGCCCGGAAGCTCCTTTTGCAGGAGGCCGGCCGTGCCGGTCCCGAAGAGCGATTCCTCATGGATGATCATGGCGGTTTTCGCCGGCGTTCCCGAGGCCTGATTGATCGTGTTCAGGTTGGCGACGGCGAACTTTGCGATCGTGCCGTAGCCGGGGCCCATGCGGTAGGTGTTCTTCAGCCCGCGCTGGACGATCTTGTCGGAGACGCCGACGTCGACGATGTGCGGGGTGTTGGTCTTGGCGGCCTCCTGGGTGGTGGCGAGCGTGATCGAGGAAGCGTATCCGCCGACGATCGCCTGGGCGCCGCCCTCGATCACCTTGGCGGTTTCGGCCGCACCGACTTCAGGCTTCGACTGGCTGTCGGCAAGCACGGCTTCGAGTTTTGCACCGCCCAGCGCCTTGATGCCGCCGGCCGCGTTGATGTCCTCGATGGCAAGCAGTGCGCCCTGGCGGCACTGGTTGCCGGAAAACGCGCCCCAGCCGGAAACCGGATGCACGAGGCCGACCTTGATCGGGGCGGCCTGCGCCTTGAGGATGGCCGGAAAACCCGCGACCGTCGCGGCACCGGCCGAAAGGGCCAGCATGTGGCGTCTGCTGAGACCGTTCCCCACGGTTTTCTTGTCCGTCATGACATATCCCTCCTGTCGTGTGACGTTTGATTGTTCGGTTGACTTGGTTCTTCGTTGCCAAGCGCCGGGTCGGCCGCCCAGCGCATGCTTTCCTCGTCGCCGACACGCTTCAGGTCCATTTCGAACTGGTAGCGGTCCGGGCGGTAGAGAACGCGGATGTATTCGACCGGCCGGCCGGCGGTGTCGGAGACGATCCGCGACACTTCCAGAAGCGGCGCGCCGGCATCGATCGCAAGCGCGGCGGCCACGGCCGGGTCGGCGAGTGTGGCGGTAACGGTCTGGCGGGCGGCGCTGACCTTGATGCCGGCGCGTTCCAGAAGATGCAGGAGCGGCAGGCGCTGGAGGTCGTCGGCGTCGAATGCCTCTCCGATCTCGCGCGGCAGCCACGTGGTCAGATAGGACAGGCTCTCGCCGGCAAGCGAGCGCACGCGTACGGCGCGCTGCACGCTGTCACCTTCAGCCAGATCGAGCGCTTCGGCGACTTCTTTCGTTGCCGGCACGTAGTCGAATTCCAAAACGGTCGCGTCGGTGGCGACGCCCATCAGCGAAATGTTTTCAAGCCAGCCTTCAAGCGCGGTGCGCACGGCGGGACGCGGCGGCGAGTGCACGACCCGGGTGCCGCGGCCGCGTTCGCGGATGACAAGGCCGCTGGAAGCCAGTTCGTTGAGCGCGCGTTTGGCGGTGATGCGCGAGACGCCGAAGGTCTCGGCCAATTCCTGTTCGCCCGGCAGACGCGCGCCCGGTTCGATCTGACCGGATACGATGCGGTTGCGCAGGACGACATAGATCTGGTGGTAAAGCGGCACACGGGATTCAGGGACCAATCCGGTCACGCCGCCATCCGGGGCGGCATGGCCGTTTTCATGCAGGTGCGGAAGCGGTTGCGCCATGGTCCCGATCTCGGCTTTCCTATAATGGTATAACAATATACTTTTAAGCCCAATGCAAGGGTGATTTTCAGGAGAAGAGCGATGCCGGTCATCAAGGTCACGCTGATCGAGGGGTATGACGATGCGACCCGGATCCGCATCGGAGAGCGCCTGACGGACGCGGTGCGTTCGGTAATCGCGGCGCCGCTTGACGGTGTGACCGTGGCGATCGAAGAGGTCGCTCCGGCAAGTTATATGCGCGGGCGGACATCGAAAGTGCCAGGCGCGCCGCTGCCCGATCCCGAGACCGTGGTACGGGATTTCCTGAGAGCAATGGCACGGCGGGATCTTGACGCGGCGCGCCGGTTTCTCGGTCCGGATTTCACCATGACGTTTCCGGGCGGCCACCGGTTCACCGCGCTCGAAGAGCTGGTTGCCTGGGCGGGCCAGCGATACCGGTCGATCGACAAGGGCTATGAGGGTTTCGACGTCGCGCCCGATCGGGACGCGGTCAGTGTCTATTGTTTCGGAACCCTCAGCGGCGTCTGGCTGGACGGGACCGCATTCTCCGGCATCCGGTTCATCGACCGGTTCGTCGTGCGCGACGGCAAGCTAATTGACCAAAAGGTCTGGAACGACCTTGGCGAGCACACCGCCAACCGGCCCGGAAGCGGCGAGCGCCCGGATCAGTGAGGTTGGCCTAGTCGTGCGCCGCGCGGACGTGCCGCGCGGCTTCCTGATCACAGAGCGCGGTCAACCCTGTCGCCGCTTTCAGTCCCGTCCCGGCAATCCGTCCGGGAAGGCCTTTTCCATGTCGAGAGGTTCGATGGCGTCGTCGTCGACGAAGAAGAAGCCGGTTCCGATCTTCAGCGCCTTTTTTCCGTGCCGCGGAAAGTGGCCGATATCGCCCATCGAGCGTTCGCCGCCCATCAGATAAACGAGGTCTTCTTCGAACGGGTTGCTCAGGTGATGGCCGACCGACGGCGTCGGAAATCCCATGAAGTCTCCCGGGCCCACATCGGACACTGTGCCGTCGATGTCGATGCGGCCGCGTCCGGACAGGATGTAGAGGAATTCCTCGTCGCGTTCATGGGAGTGGTAGACGAAACTGTCGCGTCCGGGCGGCACGCGTCCGATCGATAGGCCCAGCCGTTCGAAGCCGGCGACTTCGGCAAGCGGTCTCAGATAGATGTCGGAATTCGGGTTGAGCGGATGACGGAAATGCACTTCGGGCGCGGCAGCGATCTGGTCCGCTTTCAGCAGCAATCCGGGTTTGGTCGACATGACAGCCTCTTTATTGCGGGGGTAAGTATCATAATTGACAATGTCAATTGACTTTGTCAAATGTTAGACAGCAAGCACCAACCGATACCGGGCAGGACCTGCCGATCATGATCGCCAAGCTGACTGAGGCCGACCGCCAAACGGGCCGCGAAGCCCTGGTCAAGGTCGCGACCGCCTTGCTGGTCACGCACGGCGCGGACCGGCTGACCCTGAGGGCGCTGGCGGATGCGGCGGACATGAGCCGCTCAACGCCCTATTCCTATTTCCGCGACAAACAGGACATTCTCGACGGGATCCGCGCGGCCGGCTATGGGCGCCTGACCGCACGCTATGAAACCGTCCTGCAAGCCGAGGCCGACCCGCTTGCCCGTCTCAGACGCTGTTCGGAAGCCTATGTGGCGTTCGCGATGGACGAACCGGCCGTTTTCGACCTGATGACCGGTACCGCCATCGACCGGGATCGCGCGGCCGCGGAACTGAATGCGGCCCGCGACCGGTTCATGCGCCTTGCGGGCGGAGTGCTCCAGGCCTGCCTCGATGCCGGGCTGATCACTGGCAATGCGGTTCATGTCCGGGTCACCACGGTGGCGTCGCTGCATGGGCTGATCCACATGGTGCGGGCAGGGCATATCGATGAGGAAACCGAACTGCGCGGTCATCTCGCGCGGATGCTGAACATGATCGCCCGGTCGATCCTCAACCGTGATCATCCGGAAGTGCGGGCGAACCCGGAATTGATGCGTCTGCTGGCGTGATTTTATTGAAGCGAGCGCAGTTCCAGTTCAGCGATGCCGACGGCCACGTTGAACCCCTCCTGGGATTGCACGCTGAACGGTTGCAGCGCGATCGATCCTTCAAGGCCGCCGCCGAGAAGCGCGTTGGCGCCGATGCCGACGCCGACGGTCGCTTCAGCCGAGACGCCGACATAATCGCCGGACAGCGCGCCCGGCCCGATCTCGGTTATCGGCGCCAGCACCGCCCAGCGAATGACGGAGCTTTCCGTCGACCCGAGTTCGAGGCCGAATTTCCGGATGACGCCGAAATAGGGTTCGAGATTGCCGCTCCGGTTCCGGAATTCACAGCGCAGGTCCTTGGTCGACCCGAACACAAATCCGGAGCCGCTCCCGACGACGCAATCGAGTAGGCCGATTTCCACGAAATCCTGCGCCCGGGCGGCGCCCGTCGACAGCGCGCCAAACAGGCAGGCAACAAACGCAAGACCGGCATAATGCGCTCCGGCACGGCGCGGTTTCCTTTGGCGATGGGCCATGATCGGATCCGTTACTGGTGTGCGGGTCGTCGCCGCAGAGCGACGGCGCCCGCTCTTACCACAAATTCCGCTCAGGCGTTGCCGCGATCCTCGCGCCACAGGCCGAGTTTTTCCTGGACCGGGCGGTCGGAATAGGAAAACAGGACCGCGTCCTCGTCGGCCTCATGGCTGACCGGTTTCCAGCTTGGCGCTACGAACAGGTCCTTCGGGCCCCATTCGAAGGTCTCATCGCCGATCCGCGTGCGGCCGCGTCCCTCCACGCAAACGAAGGTCGTCGCATCGGTCGACCGATAGCGCGCGGTCGCAAAGCCCTTCGGCACGTGCTGCAGGAAGGTGCCGATCGTCGGCATGGCGTGGCCGCCGTCGAGCGGATTGGAATAGCGCATCTTGTGGCCGTGGCAGGGATCGGGATCACGGGTCCGGGCCATGCCGTCGAGCGCCTCCCGGGCATAGGAATAGGGGTAGTTAAAGATCGGCGAGACGGTCTTTGCCGTGGTCCGGTCGGAATCCACTGGCACCAGATTGTGCCCGAATTCGGAATAGGACTGACCCGGCGAGCGGTCGATGGGCTGTTCGTCCTCGCCGAGCATTTCCGCGAAAGACGCGTCAAGAAACGACACCAACGGGATGTCGAGACCGTCGAGCCAAAACATCGGCGCATCGCTTTCATTGCCGTGGTCGTGCCAGGCCATCGGCGGCGTGATGACGAAATCGCCGTAATGCATCATCGTGCGTTCGCCGTTCACCGCGGTATGGGCGCCGGACCCGTCGAGTACGAACCGAAGGGCCGATTGTGTGTGCCGGTGGGCCGGCGCGACTTCGCCCGGCAACACGAGCTGGATGCCGGCATAAAGCGAGGTGGTGATGCGCGACTGGCCGCGCAGGCCGGGATTTTCCAGGATCAGCACCCGGCGTTCGGCTTCGCGGGCCGTGATCAGGTCGCCGGCTTCCAGAAGCGCGGTCTTGATATCGGCAAAATGCCAGAGGGCCGCCTGGCAACCGCTTTTCGGTTCGGGCGTCACCAAGTCGGCGAGCACTGACCACAACGGCGTCATGTTCTGCTTGTCGATCTTGTCGTAGAACGCGAGGCGTTCGGGCGTTTCCTCGGGCCGTCCCTCCATGGGATCTCCTTCTCAGACAGGTCGTTCGCGGCGCAGTGGGTTTCTCAGGGCACCGGCTCCGGCGCCACCGGGATCTCCTTCAAGGCCTGGCGGTCGATCTTGCCGGTGCCGGTCTTCGGCAGGTCGCTGACATAGGTGACAAACCGCGGATATTTGTAGGGAACGAGCGCGGCCTTGACGAAGTCCTGCAGGTCGGCGGTCGTCGCGGCGTTTGCCTCGATACCGTCGCGCAGGCGCACGATGGCGCGCAGCGACAGGCGCTTGTCGGCGAGTTCGTGCGCCAGCACCGCACATTCGTGCACGGCCGGATGTTCCGCAAGGCAGCGTTCCACTTCGAGCGGGTAGACCCATTGGCCGCTCACCTTGATCAGGTCGTCGGCGCGCCCCTGGAACGTGAAGAAGCCGTCCGTATCTTCGACGAAGCGGTCGCCGGTATAGATCCAGTCGCCGCGCATGGTTTCCGCCGTCTTGTCCGGCCTGTTCCAGTAGCAGGGAGCATTGGAATCGCCGCGGACCCAGAGCACGCCTTCCTCCCCGACGGGCACGGCATTGCCATCCGCGTCGCGCAGCGCGACCTCGTAGCCCGGTACGCGCTTGCCGGCTGAGCCGAGCTTTTGCTCCGTTTCCGTGTTCGACAGGTAGATGTGCAGCACTTCGGTCGATCCGAGTCCCTCGACCGGGCCGAGGCCGCTCAACGCCTTCCAGCCGTTGAAGATATCGGCGCTGAGCGTTTCAGCGGCCGAAACGCAGAGCCGCAGGCTCGACAAATCGGCGGTCGAAGCCTCCGGCGCCCGGGTGAGCGCAGTGTAGAGCGTCGGCAGGCCGAAGAAGACGGTCGGCCGATGGGTGGCGATCGCCTCGAAGATGGCGGCCGGTTTCGGCTGACCGGGCATCAGGAGGCTCGCCGCCCCGGCCTGAAACGGAAAGGTGATCGAATTGCCGAGGCCATAGGCGAAGAACACCTTCGGCACCGAAAAGCAGATGTCGCCCGGTTTCAGCTTGAGGATCGAGGCCGCGTAGCTTTCGGCGG
Organism: Rhodobiaceae bacterium; assembly: GCA_028285165.1. GTDB lineage: Bacteria > Pseudomonadota > Alphaproteobacteria > Rhizobiales > JANQQB01 > JANQQB01. Next base: position 7,081 of record JANQQB010000433.1, on the reverse strand, counting down.
TATAGGCCATGTCGTGGTGCAGGTGCACGATGCCCTTGGGGCGGCCCGTCGATCCGGAGGAATACATCCAGAAGGCCATATCGTCCGGGCCGGTATCGGCCGGTTCCGCGAACGGGGGTCGGTCGCTGAGAAACTCGGTGGCGGTCAGGGTTCGCGGTGCGGCGGTCGGGCCGGTGCCGTTGCAGGCGATGACCGCTTCGAGACCGGTGCCATTAACCGCCTCGGCATCGAATGTGGCCAGGAACGGCGCGTCGCAGAGCGCAAGCCGGGCCTGCATGTCGGACAGGTAATAGTTGAGCAGATCGGGGCGCGTCAGCGTGTTCAACAGGACAGGCACGAAGCCGGCATAGAGCGCGCCGAAGAAGGCCGCGGGCAGGGCCGGTGTATCATCAAGGAAAAACGCAATACGTTCGCCGCGGCCGCACCCGTATGTGGCAAAGGCGGCAGCCCAGCATCCGGCCTCATGGCAGAGCGCCCGATAGGTGAGAGACGCGCCCGGCGCGAGCACGGCGACGGCATCTGGATTGCGGTCCAGATTGTCGAACAGGAGCGCCGAGGCGTTGGCGTGACGCGCCTTGTCGAAGCCGATTTCGCGCGCACCCGGGGTGTCGCCGACCGGATCGACGAGGGCTTGGCCGTCCGTCGTCATGCCGGGTGTCCGGTCTCGGGACGATAGGCGTCGTAGCGGGCCGCGAATTCCGGCGCAATGCGGCGCAGGCGTTCCCGGTCGACGCGGCCCGAGCGGGTGATGTAGTCGAAGCCGAAATCGAGCGGGTCGTTCTGCATGTGGTCGGCAAAGGTCTCGTACCAGGTCGCGCTGTGATTGGCGGCGTCGACGATTTTTTTCACGATCGGCTTGCGGTTCGCCTCGTAGGCCGCCAGCGCGTCTTCCAGGTCATCTTCGGCAAGCAGCGCATTGGCGAGCGCGATCGCATCCTCCATGGCGAGGCGGGTGCCCGATCCGATGGAAAAATGCGCCGTATGCAGCGCGTCGCCCAGGAGAACCCTATTGCGGTGGGACCAGCGGTCGTTCCAGACCTTGGGGAAGTTGCGCCAATGGGACTTGTTGGAGACCAGATCCCCGCCGCGCAGGCTGTCGGCGAAGATGTCGGCGCAGCGTCTTTGGGTCGCTTCCGCATCCATTCGGTCAAAGTTTGCCGCCAGCCAGGTCTTGCGGTCGCATTCGACGATGAACGTGCTCATCTCCGGCGTATACCGGTAATGGTGCGCGTTGAACGGACCCCATTCGGTTTCCACGAAGGTCTGGGTGAGGGTGGAAAACGGCTTGGTCGCGCCGAACCAGACAAACTTGTTATCGAAATAGGATAGCGAGGTGAGGAAATCGCCCTCGTGGCTGCGCCGGACCAGCGAGTTCAGCCCGTCGGCGCCGACGATCAGGTCGCCCTCCAGTTCGTCAAGGGAACCAACCGGATGGGAATAGGCGATCTCGACGCCGGTTTCGGCCGCGCGGCGCTGAAGGAGGTTCAACAGTTTCAGCCGGCCGATCGCTGAAAACCCGACGCCGTCGATAACGATCCGCTCGCCGCGATGCACGAGCGTCATGTCCCGCCAGCTCTCCATATGCGGCGTAATCAGGTCGTAGGTCCGGGCATCGTCCTCACGCAGGAAATCGAGCGCCTGATCGGAAAACACGACACCGAAGCCGAAGGTCGCATCGGGGGCATTCTGTTCCAGTACGCGCACCCGAAGATCGTCGCGGGCGGCTTTCAGGAGGGTTGCGCAATAAAGACCGGCGGGACCGCCGCCGAGCACGGTGATGGATGTCATGTCGCTGACGCGCACGGCTTTCCCCCGGGATTGATGCGTTTCCCAGTCAAATTTCTAGATTCTGATTCCGTATTATGCAAAGTATTTTTTATTATGAAAAATGTAACGGTGCCTGAAATCGATACAGCCGACCGGGCTGCCGGCGGCATTCAGTCGTTGGATGCGGCGCTCAAGCTTTTGAAATGCCTGTCAGAAAGCGGTCAGGCCATGACACTGACCGAACTCGCACGCGCCGCGACCATGCCGCCGACCAAGGCGCATCGCTACCTGGCGAGCTTTGTGGCCGCCGGCCTCGTCGAACAAAGAGAGCGATCAGGGCGCTACGATCTCGGGCCGGAGGCGCTGGCGCTAGGGCTGTCGGCGCTCGGTCGGATCGACAGCGTCAACCGCACGGCCGATGCCTTGCCCGGCCTCGTTGCGGAAACCGGTATGACGGCGCTCTTGTCGGTGTGGGGAAACCAGGGTCCAACGGTGGTGCGCTGGGAACGGGCGGCGTCGGTTTTCGTGACCTCGCTCGGTCTCGGAACGACATTGCCACTGCTCAATTCGGCGACCGGGCGCATCTGTCTGGCCTATCTGCCGGAGGCTGTCACCGCGGCCCAGGTCGACCGGGAAATGCGGGCGGCAGGGTCGCGCCGGGACGCGTTCTGCGATCTGACGCTTACGTCTGCCGGCATCAGAAGTCTGGTGGATACTGTCCGCGCGGCCGGTTTTGCAAGCGTCGACGGCCGTTTCATCCCCGGGCTTGCCGCGATTGCGGCCCCGGTGCTGGACTGGCAGGGCGATGCCGTCTGCGTTGTCACACTAATCGGTACGGACGCGGCCATCACGGCGCCTAACAGTGCGGAAGTTCGCGCACTGACCGCCTTTTGCAGAGGGTTGTCCGTGGAAACTCCCGGCCGATGACCGGACAGCCGGCAGTCAGAGATCGACACTGCCTTCAATCAGGATCAGGGTTTCGCCGCCGATCAGCGTGCGCTCGGGGTCGGCCGGGTCGGGCCGGATGGCGATACGGCCATGGCGGTCGATCGATGTGCCCTGTGAAACCAGGATGTCTTCCGAAAGGCGGCCTTCGCTGCGCATCCAGCGGGCAAGCGCGGCGTTCAGCGATCCGGTGATCGGATCCTCGCTCATGCCGCTCGAAGGGGCCAGCATACGCACTTCGTACTGCGTCGGGGCTCCGGCCGGATGCGCGCCGATCAGCCCGATCGCCTTGAAGTCCGGCCAACGCACGGCGGACCAATCCGCGGCCAGCACGTCATCGGCACTTGCCAGTTCAAAGGCCTGCCAGACCGGGCCGTTTTCAAGACGGGCCGTGCGCAGGATCTTTGCCGGATCGAGCGCCAGAGCCGCAACGATGCGCGCGTGCTCTGCCGGATCCATCGGGGCGATCTTTGTGGGCGGGGCGACAAAGGCCGGCAGTGTTCCAGTGTGGTCGATTTCCACGAGGCCGACACCGCATTCCTGGACAACCCGCTCAGGATCGCGCGGCGTGCCACCGGCCTTGAGCCAGCAGGCGCAGGAACCGAGCGTCGGGTGGCCGGCGAACAGCATTTCGCGGGTCGGCGTGAAAATGCGCACGCGGTAATCGGCGCTCGGGTCTGTCGGCGGCAAAAGGAACGTCGTCTCGGCCAGGTTGGTCCAGGCTGCAAAATCCTGCATTTGCGTGTCCGTCAGGCTATCGGCGTCGATGATCACAGCCAGGCCATTGCCCTTGGTCGGGGTCGAGGTGAACACATCGCATTGCATGAAACGGCGTCTGGCCATTCTGCGTCCTTTTCCAGGTTGCGTTGGACGGGAGCTGGTTACGAATATTCGGTCGGGTCCAGTGGGCGGGGGCGGTGCAAACCCTAATCGATGTCGGTTTCGTTCGCGACAGGAGACCTATCCAGTGACTGCATCCGGTACGCCACGACAGTCTGTCATTAAATCTTGACAAAAATAGTCATATAATGTTGGCTCGCTCGATAGAATTCAGGACAAACCCACCTGCCGATCGACCAGCCGGGACCGCACCCATGGATTCCAAACCAACCCAGCATTCCAAGGTCTCCTGCACAGGCGGTTCCGCGCTTCTTGTCGCGGACTGCGAATTCAGTCCGTCGGAATGCCTCGTGCTTGAGGTGATGCGATATTTCTGCCTCGGGTTTGCCGAGCCCGCTTCGTTTTCCTGGGATCGTGCCATAACGCGGGCACAATCCGAACTCGGAGCGGCCGATGGGGCGCTCGTGGCCTGCTCGGTTGCGGCAGTGCTGCGTGCCATACGGCGGGAACGCCGGTCGCGCTTTGAATTCATGAACGCGCATTGCACCGCCTGTTCGCTCAGGATCCGAAATACGGAGCTGAGCGTCATGCGGCTGATACGCGGTGCCCGGCTTGACGATATCGATCTCATGAAGGCGGCGGCGATGGTCATTGTCGAAGGTCGATCCATGTCGGGTCTGCTGGCGGCGGCCCATGCGTGCGGTCGTGATCTCAACACACTGTTTCCCGAGGAAGTAGCGGTCTGGCATTCGGCGCCCCGCGCGGTTCGCCTGTTGCATTAACGCCGTTGCACTGACCCCGTCGGGGGCGCTCCAGCGCGTGTCATCGCCTTTAGACGGGGCTTCGGTGGATCTCGTGCCGGAAGGATCGATCCCTCCTTCCGGCACGAGGCAAATCTTCATCCTTCAAGAACGACGTCAAATCCCTCGAATTGCGGGTGGCCGAGATACAGGCCCTTGTTGTCGCCGGCATTCTTGTGCGCAGCGCGAAAGTGCTCCGACTTCGTCCAGGCGATGAAATCCTCCTGGGACCGCCAGATCGTATGCGAGGCAAACAGCGTGTGGTCGTCTTCGGCCGGTCCTTTCAGAAGATGGAATTCCATGAATCCCGGAACCTGGTCGAGGTGACGGTCCCGTGTCCGCCAGACGGTCTCAAAGGCGTCTTCCTGTCCCTTGGCGACACGAAAACGGTTCATCGCGATATAGGTCATGATCACTCCTGAGGTCTTAGAAACAGAGACGGTTCGGTCTTCATCACACAATGCTCTACCTGACGGCAAAGCGCACCGGCACGGAAATCGGCATGCGGTTTCGGCCGCTGTTCTTGGGGAAGGGCGGAAACGGTGCGGCGCGGCGCACCATGGCAAGTGCCGCCTTGTCGAGCGCGGGATTGCCCGCGCTCTTGCGCAACCGGATGCCGCCGACGCTGCCGTTAGGGCTGATCACAAAGGCGACGACGGCCGTGCCTTCGATGCGCTTGCGCCGGGCATCGGACGGGTAGCGTTTCTGGCGCTGGAGGCGGGAAACAACCTTGCCGAGGTAATTCGACATGTCCGCCTTGCCGGATACGCCGCGCCGGCGTCCGCCGTCACCGGCCTGCTGGGCCCGTCGGCCGCGTGCCTTGGAACCGGTCTGTCCCGCGTTGCCCCGGGACGCTGTCTTGCGTCTCGGCGCCTCTTTCTTCTTTTCAGCGCGCTTCGGTGCTTGTTGTGCACGGCGTTCGGAGCGCTTCTGCGTGCGGGTCTGCGTCGGCTGAGGTTCTGCCTTTGGCGTGAGCGCGGCCTGACGTTGTGGTTTGGCAAGCGGAATAGCGCTTTCGGCCAGTTCGGAGTCAACGGCCTCGATTCGTGTTGCCGTCGTGTTCGCTTGCGCAATCGGCGCCTCACCATCCGGCTTGAGGGCCGCGGTTTGCTGAGGTGGATCGGAGGTCGTCGTCGGCTCCACACGCGGGCTGACGACGCGAACAGGCTGAGCGGCAGTTGGTGTTGCCGGCGTCGGTGCCGAAGGCGTTTCATCGCTCTCGGCCGGGCGCGGTTCGGTCCGCGTGACTTCCTGACGCGTCGATCTGAGAGTAACCGGCGTCGCGGATTGGACCGCCTGCGGGATTGCCGAAGGAACGGCGTTTGGCACCGCCGAGGCGATGGTTTCGGGCTTTGTAGCGGTTTCGGCCTTTAGAGCCGCCGCCTCGCTCCGGGGTACGGTATCGGGTTGTGACCGGGTCAGAGTCTCAGGCCGGGCGGTAGAACGCGGTGCGGTCTCGCGTGTCACCGGAAGCGCGACCGCATCCGGCGATGTGACCCGGGCCAGTTTCGGGCCGGTCATCTCTGTCGGTGTCGGCAAAGCCGCTACGGGTTGCACCGATCCGTTCGGTGCAGGTGGAGTTGGGTTGGCTGTGACAGGCTTCGTCGCCGTTGCGGTTTCTGTCGCCGCGGTTCTTTCGGGTTGAGTAGCGTTGAGCTTTGCCGTTTGGCGCTGCGGCTCAACCGGTTCCGGCCGGACCGCGTCAAGTGTCTCGGAGACCTCTGTCGGCTCGATCTCTTCCGTTTCGCTTTCAAAAGCGGTCGCGAGACTGACCGCACTGACGGCAACCGGCGCGCCGGCAGCCCGTTCGATCTCAATGGAGTCCGGACGTGACGTCATGGACCATGCGACGAGCGCATGCAGCACTGCCGACAGGACCAGGGCGATTGCCCAATGTCGCCTCAGGATCCTCATGGCGCGCTATCCCGCATGGTGACCAGACGGATCGTTGAGCCTCCCGCTGCGCGAATGGCATCGACAATCTGCAGCAAATCGGTCCCCTCAGATCCTCTATCGGCGACGATGCGAACCGGTTTGTCACCCAGCGACGCAAGGAAAGGCCGCAGGACGCGGGGCAATTCCTCGAACGTCGCTTCATTGCCATCCACCGACACAAACCCCTCGGCCGAAAGGTAGATCGCATCTGCCGGCGGGCTCGCCGGTTCGCCGTCCTGCGTATCGGGCGGTGTAACGTCGATATCCGGTTTCGGTGCGATCGTGCTGGTCAGCAGAAAGAAAATCAAAAGCAGGAAGACGATGTTGATCAGCGGCAGAATGTCGCCGTCCCTGCGCTGCGCCTGTTTGATGTCTATCCGCATGGGAGTTGGATTAGGTTCCGTCGTCGTTCAACGGGTCAGAATCGTGTTCGACATTTCCGCGCGGCGCAGCGCCGCCAGCAAGTTCACCACATCCTGCGTCCGGGCTCCCTTTCGAACCTGGACCACGGCATTCTTCGAAAACCTGCCTTCGTTTGTCAACAAATATTGGCGCAGATCCGCCATTGCGACCGGCTCTGCGTTGACATCAATCCGACCCTCGCTGTGAAGCCGGATAAGGACGGGCGGGCGATCCGCAACCGACTGCTGCGCAGGGCCGGCCGCCGACTTCAAAGAGAGGTCGAAATAGGACCCGAAAGTGGAGGCCAGCATGAAGAACATCAGCAGCAGGAAGACGACGTCGATCAGCGGTGTCAGTCCAATACGCCCGCGAACCGGTGCTGAGGTGTCAAA
>JANQQB010000414.1 GCA_028285165.1 Rhodobiaceae bacterium | reverse complement strand
AAGAACGGTACGGCCCGGGGAGATGACCCGATCCCGCCGATTGCGGATGCGATTGCCAGTGAAACGCGATTGTTGTGTTTTGACGAGTTCTCGGTGACTGACATTGCCGACGCGATGATTCTCGGTCGGCTGTTCACACGGCTCTTTGACGTCGGCACCGTGATGGTGGCGACGTCCAATGTCGTTCCGGACCGCCTCTATCATGACGGTATCAACCGCGGTCATTTCCTGCCCTTCATCGAACTCCTGAAGACCCGGTGCGAGGTCTTCGAACTGACATCGGAGACCGACTATCGTCTCGAAAAGATGCAGGGAGCCCGCCGCTATGTCAGCCCGCTCGGGCACGAGGCCGACGCTGCGCTCGATGCGCTCTGGTGGAACCTGACCGGCAAGGTGACGGGATCGAACGCCGCGCTCGCCATGAAGGGGCGGGAGATCAAGGTTCCGCAGGCCGTAGACGGATTTGCGCGGTTCGGGTTCGCCGACCTGTGCGAGGTGCCGCTGGGGCCGGCCGACTACCTGAAGATCGCGGAAACCTACCACACGGTTTTCATCGACGGCGTTCCGGTCATGAAAGCGGAAAAACGCAATGAGGCCAAGCGCTTCATCAGCCTCGTCGACACGTTCTACGACAACCGGATACGCCTGATCGTATCCGCGGCGGCGGATCCCCAGGATCTCTACAGCGCCGACCACGGACATGAAGCGTTCGAATTCGACCGGACCGCCTCGCGGTTGATCGAGATGCGCAGCGAAGACTACCTGCGCGGCACGTCGGGCGGGCAACAGGAAATCCGGTCCTCGGCGAATCCGTGATTCGATCTTGCCGGGTCTTGCCCCATATACCTGAAAGTCCGACGCCGGACGCAGACGCGTCCGGCTTTTTTTATCGATCCAGAGTGTGGGGGGCCCGGTGAAGGCAATCCGTGGTTTTCTGTCCGGCGGCGCGTCTGCCGTCATCGTGTTCGGCCTGCTTGCATCGGCCGGTTTGTCGGGCCTGTCGGCCGCACATGCCCAGGGTATCCAGCGCGTGGATGCGTCGCGCCTCGCCTGCACAGCGCTTCAGGACATCATCGAGGCCGATGGGGCAGCCATTGTGCGCTCTCGGTCTCCGCGGTCCAACATGGTCCTGTCCGAGCGTTATGTCAGCCGACGCGGGTTCTGTCTTCAGGGCGAAATCACCCGTTTCCGGTCGGTGCAGACCCGCGACACGGAGTTCTGCTCGGTCAAGATCTGCGCGCTTCGGTCCGGCCGCAGCGGCAACCAATAGCCGCCCGGCGGTTTCACGCGGGGGTGCTTAGCGCGTGACGCGGTTTCGAAGCACCGATCCCGCAGCATGCCGACTGGCCGGCTTTTGACGGTTCTTGACCGGGTCGGGCGGCGCACAAAGGCAAGGCAGTGCTGCTCCGCCCGCGGTGCCCGACGCGCCCCGCCGCCAGACCGGAAACGGTCGTCGGTGTGTCGCACGTCACTTCCGGTCGATTAAACTCTACCGTTTGGCTGTCGCGGGATGTTGACGTTCGGTTGTTGCGCTCCGATATGACAAGAGACGGGCCAGCGCCCGCTGTCGGCGATTGGCGGCCCGAAAGAGAATGGCATGATACAAACAACCAAGCAGACCGGGCTTCGGGGCATTGCCGCATTGGCGGCGACCGGAATGCTCGCCGTAGCGGTCGCGTGGGCCGCCCCGGCCGGCGCCCAGACCGCTCTGTCGGTCGATGCCGGCGCGATGAGCTGCGCGGCATTGAAACAGACCATTCGCGAGAATGGCGCGGTCACCGTTTACTCCGTCGAACGCTTCGCCCGCTTCAATCTCGCCGAACGGCTGGTCAACCGGCGCAGCTTCGGCGACCGCCGCGCTGTCGACCGCTATGTCAAGCACCGCGGGTTTTGCTTTTACAACGAAGTTATTCAGTTCCAGAGCGTGACGACACGCGATTCGGATCTATGCTGGCTGCGCGTCTGCGGTGAACCGACGGGGCGCACTCAGAATCGGTGATGCGCGACAAACCGCCTGGAGACGCGGCGCATGCGCACAAGGAATGAGAGGGTTGGGGTCTATTGAAAACATTGACCGGTCATTGAGGTGACACGCGACCGGTCCATGCATCCAAAGGATTTTTTGAAATGCCCAATCTTGTAAATGCCCGGCGGGCCTGTTCGGCCCTGGCCCTGGTTGCCGGATTTGTCGGTTTGACGGCCCTGTCCGCCGGCAGCGCCGCCGCGCAGCCGGTTTCCCGCGTCGATGCCAGCCGGCTGACCTGCGGCGCCCTGCAGGACGTGCTGTTCGATCGCGGTGCCGCGATTGTGCGGTCCCGCTCCCGGGTTTCCGGCCGTCAATTGTGGGAACGCTATGTCAGCAATCGGCGCTACTGCTTCGCCAACGAGGTCACGGTCTACCGTGATGTGAATACCGTTGACACGCCGTATTGCTCGGTCCTGCTGTGCACGGAACGCGAGCGCCGGCGCTTCAAGAGCCACTGAGTCAATGCAATCCGCGCGCCGCTCCCCATCCGGCGGGAGCGGCCGCGGGCGGTCAAACGATCGCAACAGGCGCCAAAGCCGCGCCAATTCCGGGAAGTCGGCCCGATTCGCTGCGCCTGGGGCCGATATCATTCGATATGTGCTGCGTCGCGTGAGCGAAGATTCGACGGCACCAATCCTTCCTTGCGCCACCTCTGCACAACCTTGCACGGTCTGGTAAAACGCGTTAACCAAACGCCCACCGGGTAGCGCTCCCGCGCAGGCCCACACACCTCTTGTCTTCCAGACCCGAAGGACAGTTTTCACAATGGCGCGAAAAAAGATCGCATTGATCGGCGCGGGCCAGATCGGTGGCACGCTTGCACATCTGGCCGGCCTGAAGGAACTCGGTGATGTCGTCCTGTTCGACATTGCCGAGGGCATTCCGCAGGGCAAGGGGCTCGATCTGGCCGAATCCTCGCCGGTCGACGGCTTCGACGCCGCCTATGCGGGCACCCAGGGCTACGAGGACATCAAGGGCGCGGATGTCGTGATCGTCACGGCCGGCGTACCGCGCAAGCCCGGCATGAGCCGCGACGATCTGCTCGGCATCAACCTTAAGGTCATGTCCCAGGTCGGCGCC
>JANQQB010000364.1 GCA_028285165.1 Rhodobiaceae bacterium | reverse complement strand
TTCGGTGAGAAAGACGGCCCGGTTGCGGCGTTCGAACAGGCTGATGCCGAGGTCCGTTTCAAGCGCTGAAATCTGCTTGCTGATGGCGGTCTGCGTCAGGCCGAGCTCCGCCGCGGCGAGCGTGAAGCTCTCAAGCCGGGCAGCCGCCTCGAACGGCCGAAGGCGGGACAGGGGCGGAAGCGCGCGGATAAAATTATCCATGCCTCAAGTTCATGCATTTTGGAAGACTAGTCAATTTTTTTGCGCGGTCTGATGTGCAAATAGGATCACATGGAATGGAAACACGACACCTTCAATTCGCTCGGCCGCCACACTCTGGGGCTCGCCGCCATTACCGCCGCCGTCTTTCTGCTGTCGCTGTCCGACGGCTTGGTCAAGGCCATGGGAGATCGGCTCGGCCTGGCGCAGATCGTCTTTGTGAGGTCTGTCTTCGCGGCGCTGGTGCTCGCGGCCGTGATTTTTGTCTTCCGGGTTCGGGGCGGTTTGCGCCGGATGCATTCTCGCTGGGCATGGATGCGCAGCCTTTGCCTGACGGCGATGTGGGTGTGTTACTACGCCTCGCTCCCGTCCCTGTCATTCGCGCTGGCAGCCGCCTGTTACTACACATCACCGGTTTGGATGGCGCTCTTGTCGCGGTTTCTGCTGGGCGAGCCCCTGGGCGCCATGCGTTGGGCGGCGGTCCTGTTTTCCTTCGCTGGCGTTGTCGTCGCCGTCAATCCGACGGTTGAGACCCTGTCGCCCGTCGTCCTGCTGCCTTTCTTTGCGGCCTTTTTCTATGCCCTTTCAGCGATCATCACCTGGAGCCGGTGCCAGCAGGAAGAACCCGCTTTGTTGGCCTTCAACCTCAACATCACCCTGGCAGTGGCCGGCGGTGCCGGTCTGGTCGGCCTGACGATTTTCGCGCCGACGAACCCGACGGACTCGTTCATCCTCGCGGTCTGGCCCGCGCTTACGACGCGGGACTGGTTGCTGCTCGCCGGCCTCGGCCTGCTTCTGGCCCTGATCGCAACCATGGTGGCCCAGGCTTATCGAATGGCGCCGTCGCCGCTCGTCGGCGTGTTCGACAACGCCTACCTGCTCTTTGCGGCGATGTGGGGTCTGGTCCTCTTCTCCGAAATCCCGACCGTCCGGGAAGGGATCGGGATGGCGATGATTGCAACCGGTGCTGTCGTGATGGCGCTCTGGAGCGGGCCGTCTGCCGGAACTTCCGGAAACAAGGATCGGGCGTTGCAATCCTGCGGCGCGCCCTCCGGTACCCTTCAGTGAATGTCGCTCGCCGTCGCGAGCGCGGCCTTCAAGGCATCGAGCGAGAAGTCCGGCCGGCGGGCCGCGTCCAGGATCACCGCTTCGCGACGCGCGATCAGATCGACCGCCTCGGGAATGCGCGTCACCGCCTTGGCGGGCACAACGACAGCGCCGTGCCGGTCCGCATGGACGACGTCGTCATGCACGACCTGCATGCCGTGCACCGTGACCGGGCCGCCGAAATCGACGGCATGCACGAAAGCGTGGCTTGGATTGACCATGCCGCCGAGCAGCTGGAAACCCGGCGCGCTGTCGGCAACGTCGCGATAGGAGCCGTTGGTCACGCATCCGAGCGCACCGAGGCCCTTGTGCACGGCCGTGTGCACTTCGCCCCAGAAGGCGCCGATGCCGGGCGTCGGGTCGAGGTCTTCAATCACCACGATCCGCGGCATCGCGCCGTCTGCCACGTAGCTGTAATAGGGCACCCGGTCCGGTCCCGGTCCCCGCCCGGCATCCACCGGCGTCGCGGCGCGAATGCGGGCGGTTCTCGCAAGCCCGACGATGGGCGCCATGTCGGGGTAGAGGCAGGAAAAGGGTGTGGTGGTGAAACCGTGACCGCGCCGTTCCGGAACCACGATCTCCAGCGCGTTGCAGATCGTCGGCGTATCCCATTGCGCCAAGGTCGTCAGATCCGCATTCGTAAAATCAGCCATCGCTTCCGTCTCCCGTCCTGTCTGCTTCGTCCTACCGGTGGCTGCAAAAGGTTCACGCCGCCTGCAAGGCGTCATGATCGATTATGGTTAGCCGGCAATCGGTCACTGCAATAGCATAGGGCGATGCGATGGATGGGACAGGGTCGTCCGGTTTATGAAACGCCGGGAGAGGGGATTGCACCGGCGTCGAGGCCGACGGATCTAGCGGCTTCGGTGAGACTGTCCCAGGTGGCGCGTGGCAGAGGAACGCCGTTTACGGTTCGGGATTTTCGGGCGGCCCGCTCCGGATCGCCCGGAATCATGACCGGCCGCTCCGGGTCGGCCGGCCGGGCGCTGCGCACGAAGTCGACATAGGCCCCGACCGCGCCGGCAAACCCGTGTCCGTCGTCGATGCGATCCGGATCGAGGTAGATGGACATCATGCCGTTATAGGGCCCTTCACCGGGGCCGGTCGTCCCGGATCCGGTAAGGGCGCCGGCAAGCAATTCACAGGCAAGGGCAAGGCCGGAACCCTTGTGATCGCCCATGGCGACCAGTGCACCGGGTCCGGCCCGCGGATCCGGAACGGCGCCCGGCGGGGTCGGTCCATAAAGCGCTTCGGCGTCTTCCGTCGGCTGACCGTTGGCGTCGATCAGGCTGCCGGGCGGTGGGGCCTTGCCGCCCTTCAGGGAAACCAGCACCTTGCCCTCCGCCACCCGCGACGTGGCAAAGTCGAGCAGGAAATCGTCACCATCCGGATTGGGAATCCCGATCGCCACCGGCGCAGTCGAAATGCGGCGTTCGGCGGCTCCGAAGGGAGCCACCAGCATGCTCTTGGCGACATTGGCGAAATGGATCGACGTCAGACCTTCGGCACAGGCCAGTTCCGCCCAATGCCCGATCCGCCCCAGATGGCCGGCATGACGCAGCGCGATCAACGACACGCCGTGATCGCGGGCCCGCTCGACGCCGCTTCGGACCGCATCGATGCCAAGCACCTGGCCGAAGCCGAAATGCCCATCCAGAAGCGCAAAGGCGCCGCCATCGATGAGCGTTTCCGGCGATCGGCCGAAATGGATCTGGCCGGAAGCCGCCGCCTTGAGGTAGCGCGGAACCCGCACGATGCCGTGGCTGTCGTGACCCGCCAGGTTGGCGCCGACAAGGTTGTCGGCGATCGCATGCGCTTCTCGGTTCGATGCGCCGGCGGCCTCGAAGACACGCGTAATGAAACCGACGAGATCGGCGGCGGGCAGGACGACCGGCTGGTCATTGGGGGTCATGCATTCGACCTCTTGTCTTGTGCGCCGTCGCATGCTTGCCGGTCCGTTGCAGACCGGTCGTGTGCGTATTCACAGCGCGAGGAAACCCGAAATCGGGGTGTGTCAGGCAGCGACGTCGAACACTTCCAGGCACAGCCGACGAAACTCGGCGGCAAGCGGCGGCAATTCGGAGGTGCGACGGGTTGCGCAGACGAGGCGGCTGGTTTTCAGATCCACCGACATGGGGCGTGTGGTCAGCGCCCGGCCATCATAGCTCATGCTGGTGGCCGGTTTGGTAGCGAGCATCGAATAGCCGAGCCCATGGCCGACGAATCCGCGAACCATTTCGATGGAAGACGACCGATAGGCGATGTTCGGTTCGAGACCGGCCTGCCGCATCACATTGAGGAAATAGTCCGGGCTCGGCGGCGCATTCAGGAGCACCATCGGATAATCCGCAAGGTCCGTCGGCGCGATTGCCGTCAGGTCGGCAAGCGGATGGTTTTCGGCGATCAGGATGTACGGCGTGACCTCGTCAAGCAGCACGGTTTCCAGGTCAGGCGACAGGTCGAGTTCATAGAGCAGTGCAATGTCGGTCTCGCCGGCCAGAAGGCTTTCCTGGACGCGCCGCTGGTCGCCCTCCACGAGGTTCAGGTCGATTGTCCCGCTCCGGCGCGCGAGGTTCTCGATGAGTTCCGGCAAGACGTAGGGTCCGAACGTATGAAAGCAGCCGATCGACAATTTCTCCTGCGCCCTGGATTTACCGGCACCGATCGTGCCGGTCGCCTCGATCCGGCTGGTCGAGCCGTAGGCCCGGTTGGCGTAGATCAGCGGCGATCCCCGATCATTGGTGAAAATGTCTTCCACCGCGCCGAAAATGACATGGTGGGTGCCGACCTTGTCGCTCGATACCACCCGGCAGTCGAAGGCCACCAGGGGATCGATGACCCGCGGCGCGCCGGTCACCTGTGTCGTCCATTCGGCACACTCGAACTTGTCGCTCACTTGATCTTTGAACCGACCAGCGAAAGTATCTGAAATATATGACTGATCGTCGCGCAGAACATTGACGCAAAAGACCCCGTTCTCCAGGATCATGTCGGCGGCCGGGCTCATTTCATGCACGCAGACCAGAAGCGTCGGTTGCGGTGTGTCGGCCGAGACGGACGACATGGCGGAGACGGTTACGCCGTTGCGCCCGGCCGGGCCGTCCGTCGTGACGACATTGACCGTACACGCGGCGTGACTCATGCCGCCGAGAAACTGCGTGCGAATGTCTGGGCGATCGTCCGGTGCGTCAGCCAAAAGCCTGTCCGTCGGTAATGCTATTCCGCCGCCTGTTTATACTGTTGTCGCTGGCGATACCACTGGTTTACCGCGCCGTCTCCCGGGTCGCGGCGGCCGGTTTCCATCACCCGGTCCGAGAGTTCTGCCGACTTGCGGACAAAGTCGAGCGGGCCGTCCCAGTCGAAATTCCGGTAGACGGCGGCGGATTGTGCAAACGGCGGCGATTGCGCGAACAATTGGAATGTCAGCCGATGCGTGCCGTAATCGGAATTCAGAAGGTCACGGGCATAGGCAAGCAGTTTGCGACGGTCCTCGGCCTGCCAGGTGTCGTTGATCGAATAGTATTTTTCCATCCAGGGAGCGGTATCAGGCGCGTCGAAGGTCGCCGCATTCGGCGTCACGCAGATCTGGCCGCCGCACAATTCACGGGCGAGATGGGTCATCGCGTTCAACTGGTTGAGCGCCGTGCAGCGCCCGGCATAGAGCAGCGACTGGTTCGGCATCAACAGGCCGGCCGGCGAGCGTTCACCGAGGGTGACGGCCGCTGTCAGATGGGCATTGATGTTTTCCCGCCAGATTGCGAGCGCCGACAGTTTCTCCTGGACGGCCGGCTGTTTTTCCAACCCGGTCTGACGCACGTTGAACAAGGCCGCACCGATCATGGCGTCCGCCAGTTTGAGGGTGCGCTGGGTAAAGGCGAAAGCGGAATAGCGGTGCAGGGTGGCGCGGATGAAGGTCGCGGCCTTGGTATGCCGATAGAACAGCACGTTTTCCCAGGGGATCAGCACGTCGTCGAAGATCACCAGGGCGTCGACCTCGTCGAACCGGTTGGCAAGCGGATAGTCGCGGGCATCGGCACGCGGGCACCCGCCGGACGCGCCGGCAAAACCGCCGCGACAGATGAATTTCAGGTTCGGCGAATTCAGGTCGCATATGAAACCGACCGCATAATCGGAAAGCTGTTCGTTGCCCCAATTGGCGATCGTCGGTTTGGTGAAGGCCTGGTTCGCATAGGCGGCCGCGGTTTCGTACTTGGCGCCCCGAACGACGATGCCGGCATCGGTTTCTTTGACCACGTGCAGGAGCATGTCCGGATCCTGGTCCTGCGGCGCCAGCGACCGGTCGCCCTTCGGATCCGTGTTGGCCGAGACATGGAACGGATCGGCGGCGATCACCTTGTGGATATGGGTTTCGATGTTCTTGGAGAATTGCGGATCGACCTCGTTGAGCACATCCTGTCCGTCATAAAGCGACCACATCTCGCCGACCGTCTCGTCGCCGACGCGGGTGACGATCCCGCCGATCTCCTCCATCACCCGGTCGACCGCCCGGCGCTTCGCCCACCAATCGGCTTCGGTGAAGGGCAGGGCATTGCCGACCGCATTCACCTCGCCATCGGCTTCCACCGTCATGATGTCCCGTGTTTCCGGGTCGTGCTGCATGTCGTAGATGCGTGCCCGGATGTCGACGAGCGGCTTGAACATCGGATGGGTCGTGACATCGGCGACCCGTTCGCCGTTCATAAAGACGTCGCGGTTGCCACGGATCGAATCGCGGTATTCGTCGCCGGTGCGGATCATCTCGGTCTCCTGGCGGAAAGAAGGGTCGCTAGAGCGTCAAGGATCGGGATTAGAGGGTAAAGCAGGGGTTTTCGTAGCCCTGCTTCGCCGAAACCGAAGCAAAGCCGCTGAGCGGTCATTGTTGAAATGCCCGCCGTTCGACGATAGCTAAGGAACGTATTCGGGAACCGCCGGACCGAAGAAAGGCAGCCGCCATGAAATTGTGCATTTTCGAGACCGGATTGCCGCCGGAAGACATCCGCAACGACACGCGTTCGTATCCGGACATGGTGGCGGATTGGTTGTCGCCCCACCTGCCGGAAGCCCGCTTCGAGGCGATCTCAGCGGTTCGGGACGCGCCGATGCCGGCGGTCGAATCCTATGACGGCTATCTCCTGACCGGCTCCAAGCACGGCGTTTACGACGATCTGCCATGGATCGCGCGCCTTCGGGATTTTCTTGTCGAGGCGAAGGCCGCGGGTCGACCGATTTTCGGCATCTGTTTCGGCCATCAATTGATGGCCGAAGCCTTCGGCGGAACGGCGAAAAAATCCGATCGCGGCTGGGGCGTCGGCGTGCACGATTACACTAACGAGGCGGGCGCTGGGCCCGGGTCCGGCAAGACATTCGTGTTTCATCAGGACCAGGTCACGGAAGTCCCGCCGCGTGCACGGGTCGTCGGCAGCGCACCGCATTGCCCGATCGGGGTTGTGGCTTATGATTTCCCGGCACTGTCGGTGCAATACCACCCCGAATTCTCACGCGAATACATGCTCGAACTGCTCGACCTGCGGGCGGTGACCGTTCCCGACGCCATCAAGCAGACGGCCCGGGAACGGCTGAATTCGGTTGCCGTCGACAACGACCCGACGGCGGTCTGGGCCGCCGAGTTCTTCCGGCGGAGCGTCGCGGATCTGGCCGCCTGACGCGGGTCAGTTTCCGGCTTTCGCCTCTTCAAGGGCCTGCCATACCGCGAGCGGGGTCAGCGGCATGTCGAGCCGGGTCACGCCGCTCGGGGCAACAGCATCGAGCGCTGCATTGACCAATGTGGCCTGGGCCCCGACGGTGCCGGCTTCGCCGACGCCTTTCACGCCGAGCGGATTGTCCGGTTCTGCCGAGCTTTCGATGTGCAGATCGAAATCCGGCAGATCGTCGGCACGCGGCAGGGCGTAATCCATGAAACTGCCGCTCATCATCTGACCGCTGGTAGCGTCGTAAACGCAGTTTTCGACAAACGCCTCTCCAAGCGCCTGGGCAAGGCCGCCATGGATCTGGCCCGCAACGATCATCGGATTGACCGCCAGACCGGGATCCACAACGGTGACAAACCGGATGATGGTGAGGCGACCCGTCTCGGGATCGATCTCCACTTCGCAGGCGTGGCAGCCGTTCGGATAGGTCGATCCGTCAACCGTGAAGACGGTGTCGGCGGCAAGCGGCGTGCCCAGTGTCTCCGCATGGGCGGCGATTTCCGGCAGCGACACTTTCCTGTCGGTACCCTGGACGACGAAGTCGGGCGCGGTAAAAGTGATGTCCCGGCGATCGGTTTCCAGGAGGTCCTCGGCGAGCGCCAGCGCCTTGTCGATGAGCACATCGGAGACAGCCGAGACCGCGCCGCCGCCGATCCGCATGGATCGCGACCCCATCGAGCCCGTGCCCCTTGGAATACGGTCCGTATCGCCTTGTTCAATGCGCACCGCATCGGGCGACAGACCAAGCCGGTCGGCAATCACCTGCGTATAGACGGTGGTGTGACCCATGCCGAAATCCTGCGTACCGATTCCGAGCGTCACGTGGCCCGAGCCGTCGACACTGAGATCCGCATATTCTTCGTTTCCGCTCCCGGCGGACAGCACGAACGGCGTCACTGAGATACCCCGCAGGCGGCCGGCGTGGGCGGCCTCTTCTTTCCGTTCGACGAACGCTTGCCAGCCGATCGCACTGAGCGCGCGGTTCAGCGTCGCGTGGAAATCCATCCCGGAAAATGTGAGGCCGCCGGCTGTCTTGACCGGGAGAGCGGCGGCGGGGATCAGGTTGCGCCGGCGGAACTCGGCCCTGTCGAGACCGCTTGCACGTGCCGCTTCCTCGATCAGCCGATCGGTGAGGTAGATCGCCTCGGCGCGCGCGACGCCGCGATAGGACCCGACCGGCGTCGTGTTGGTGAAGACCCCGCGGCAAGAAAAATGGCAGACCGGTATCCGATAGGGACCGCCGAGCAGCGGCCCCATCCAGAACGCCAGAATGAACACCGAGCGCGGTGCCAGATATCCGCCGTGCCACCAGGTCGAGGAGACGGATAGCGCCGTGATATTGCCGTCGCCGTCGAGCCCGAGCCGGGCCGACATCTTCTGGCTGCGCGCCTGGGTGTCGGCGAGAAAGGATTCCGAGCGCTCCGCGACCCAGTGGACCGGACGCCCGATCGCGCGTGCCGCGTGCAAGGCGCAGACGGATTCCGGATAGGCATTGGTCCGCGCACCGAAGCCGCCGCCGACATCCGGCACCGAGACGTGTACGTTCTCGGTTTCCGTATCCAGGATTTCGGCGAGCATGTCGCGCATCCGGTGGGCACTCTGGCATCCGGTGAGCAGGTGATAGCGACCGGTCTCGGCATCGAAAGAGGCGAGCGCCGCCCGCGGTTCCATGAAGCCGATCACGATACGCGGATAGGCGACGTCGATCTCTACCACGTGTTCGGCCGCAGCAAGAGCCGCATCGACACCCGCCCGGTCACCGGTTTCCCAATGGCTGGAGCGATTGCCCGGCGCATCGTGCCACAGCGCCGGCGCATTGTCGGAAAGCGCGTCGTCCGGATGGATGACAGCATCGAGCGGATCGTAGTCGATATCGACCGCCTCCGCCGCATCGCGGGCGGCGTCGCGGGTTTCGGCGACGACGAAGGCGACCGGCTCGCCGACATACCGCACCCGGTCGATGGCCAGCGGGTATTGGCTCGCCTCCGGCATATCGGTTCCGTCTGCATTCTTCACCGCGAAGCCGGGCGCCCGCGAATAGGATGGGATCGGTCCAATGCCCGCAGCTTTGAGATCTTTGGCCGTAAAGACCCCGAGCACACCCGGCATGGCCATCGCGTCTTCGGCGCGGATCGCATCGATCCGGGCATGCGCATGCGGTGACCGCACGATCACCCCGTGGGCCTGGTTCGGTTTGCTATGGTCGGCAGTGTAACTGCCGGTGCCCGTAATCAAGGCGCGATCTTCACGCCGCGGCAAAGGCCGGCCGATGTGGTCCGTCATGACAGAAATCCGTGCGGGAGGTGAGAAAGCGCTACTCTATCAGCGCTAGCCGCTTCTGTCCCCGGAAATCGCCGCTCTCAGCGGGTCGCGGAATTCAACCGCCCGGCAATCAGACCGATTGTCGGGACATCGACATTGGCAAAGGCAAAGCGCAGATAGCGGTCCTGATCCGGGCCGAAAAAGGCGCCGGGCAGGCACAGGAGCCCATAGTTTTGCGCGAGATCCCGGGCGACGGTTGTGGAGGATCGGCCGGCAAACGGATGTTCGACATAGGCGAAGTAAGCGCCGATTGCTCGAATGGGCCAGCCCTCGGCTTCGGCGAGCGCGGTTCTGAACGCCGCGGCCCGTCGCGCTATTTCGGCGGCATTCTCCGCACGCCAGTCCGCAAGGGGCGATAGGGCGCCTGCAAGCGCGGCTTGGGCGGCACGCGGCGCG
>JANQQB010000354.1 GCA_028285165.1 Rhodobiaceae bacterium | reverse complement strand
CATCGGGCAAGCGGCGCAACGACGCCCAGGCACGAGACTTCGCCACCGAAGGCCGGCTTGTCCTGGATTTTGGACGTCGTTGCCCTGCTTGAGAGATGTAGTGCAAATCGGATGTTTCCGATTTGCTGGGGAGAAGGCAAAAGCGAAACATCGCTTTTGCGATCGCTCTGCGCAGGGCGCCTAGCCAAAATCCAGGACAAGCCGGTCAAACCGTCAAAATCTCTGAGACGAAGGACTAGAGCGGTTCGCCGAAGAACAGCAAGAAGCCGTCCGGATCCTTGACGTGGAATTCACGCATTCCATACGATTGGTCGAACGGCGGACGCAGCCGCGCAGTCGGCAGATCGCTCAGCCGCGGCCCCAGATCGGCCCACAGGCCATCCATATCCCGGACGCGCACATAGACCGACATGTTGGTCGCCGTCACCGCCAGCGTCGCCGCGTCGTCGCAGGCCACCAGCATGATCTGGGCGCCGTCACGCGACACTTCGGCCGACGATTTGTCGGGCGCGACATAGAGGCGCCGGAAACCGAGCCGCCCCTCGTAAAAGGCAAGCGAGGCATCGATGTCGCGGACCGGCACGATCGGGGCTGAGGATTGCAGGGCGGGCGCGGTCATCGTCAATCAGGCCCTGCTTGCCGCATCGAGCTCGGCCACGATCGCCGAACCCATTTCCGTCGTGCCGACTTGGGTCAGGCCGTCCGACATGATGTCCGCGGTACGCAACCCCTTGTCGAGGGCGGCCGCGATCGCTGCGTCCAACCGATCGGCAAGGTCGACCATATTGAACGAGTACCGCAGGCACATGGCGAGAGAAGCGATCATCGCGATCGGATTGGCCGCGCCGGTGCCGGCAATATCGGGCGCCGATCCGTGCACCGGCTCGTAAAGCGCCTTGCGCTTGCCGCTTGTCGCATCCGGCGCCCCGAGCGACGCCGAGGGCAGCATGCCGAGCGACCCGGTGAGCATGGCGGCAACGTCGGACAGCATGTCGCCGAACAGGTTGTCGCACAGGATCACGTCGAATTGCTTCGGCCAGCGCACCAATTGCATGCCGCAGGCATCGGCCAGCATGTGATCCAGCGCCACGTCTGAATAGTCCCGGGCACCGAGCGCGGTCACGACTTCGTTCCAAAGCACACCGGATTTCATCACGTTGCGCTTTTCAGACGATGTCACCTTGTTGCCACGGGTCCGCGCCAGTTCGAACGCGACGCGGGCGATGCGTTCGATCTCGAACGTGTCATAGACCTGGGTGTCGATGCCGCGCTTCTGACCGTTGCCGATATCGATGATTTCCTTGGGTTCCCCGAAATAGACCCCGCCGGTGAGCTCGCGGATGATCAGGATATCGAGCCCTTCGACCACGTCGCGTTTCAGCGACGAGGAATCCGCCAGCGCCGGATAGCAGATGGCCGGCCTCAGATTGGCGAACAATTGCAGGTCCTTGCGCAGACGCAATAGCCCTGCTTCCGGCCGCACGTCATAGCCGACCCCGTCCCATTTCGGCCCCCCGACGGCGCCGAATAGAACGGCATCCGCATCGAGGGCGATTTTCATTGTCGCGTCGGAGATCGACTGGCCATGGGCGTCGTAAGCGGCACCACCGACCAGATCCTCCTCGGTTTCGAACCGATCGGTCCCGTTTGCATTGATCCAGTCGAGAACCTTCACGGCCTCGGCCATGATGTCAGGGCCGATGCCGTCGCCCGGCAAAAGCAGCAATCGGTGGGTCGCCATATCGGCTTGCCTCATGAAATAGGGGATGGAGTGCGACGGAGCGCGCGGCTTCTGGGTACTCGATCAGTCCCGGGAAGACAACCTGGGACGAATGCGGGAATTCATCGGGCGTGTCACGCGGTCCGCGGAACCGGACGCCAGTCCGGCGGCGCCATTTCGAAGCCCGAAAACTCGAAGCCGGGCGCGACGGTGCAGCCGACCAATGTCCAGGCGCCGAGGCTTTCCGCGGTTTGCCAGGCATGCGCCGGCACGACGACCTGCGGCCGCTCGTCCATGGCCAGCGAAGGGCCCAGGCGATGCGCTGTAGCGTCATGGCCGTTCGGGGAAATCGTCAGGGCGAGCGGACCCCCGGCATACCAGTGCCAGATCTCGACCGCGTCCACCCGATGCCAGGCGGAACAATCGCCGGCCTCAAGCAGGTAGTAGATCGCTGTCGAAGCTGCTCGCCCTTCCTTCTCATTGGGATCCCGAAACGTCTCGCGGTAATGGCCACCCTCGGGATGCGGCGCCAGATCCAGCATCCGGATCACGTCTTTTGCGGCGAGCTCCGCTGCGCCGAACACCATCAGATGGAATCCTTGCGCCGCCGGATCTCGCTGAAGACCGCCTCCGGTGCGGCGCCGGTCATGCCGAGGATCGCCTGGATCGCCGGATCCTCGGGCCGCAGAAACGGATTGGTCGCACGTTCTTTCGCCATAGTCGTCGGCAGCGTCGGTTTGCCGGCTTCCCGCAGCGCTTCGATTTCCGTCATACGGGCCTGGAGCGCCACATTGTCCGGATCGACCGTCAGCGCGAAACGCCCGTTGGCGAGCGTGTATTCATGACCGCAATAGATCGCGGTCTCGTCCGGCAGCCGCGATCGAAGCGTGTCGAGCGATTGCCACATCATGGCATGCGAGCCTTCGAAAACCCGGCCGCATCCGAGCGCGAACAAGGTATCCCCCGTAAAGGCGACCGCTGCCTCCGGCAGATGGAAATTCACCTGTCCGAGCGTATGGCCCGGTGTCGCGATGACGTCGACTTTAAAGCCGCCGAATTGAAAGCTGTCGCCGTCCGAGACCGTCTGGTCCAGCGTCGGAATCTTGTCGGCCTCGCCGACCGGGCCGATCACCGTTGCCCCGTGCGTCTGCTTCAGGCCGGCAATGCCCTGGGTATGGTCGCCGTGATAATGCGTGACGAGGATATGGGAGAGCGACCAGCCGGTCTCCTGCAGGGCCCGCTCGACCGCGGCCTCTTCCGGCGCATCGATCGACGCTGTCATTCCGGATCCGGGATCGTGGATCAGAACGCCGAAATTGTCGGACAGGCAGGAAAACTGATGGATTTGAAGGTCCGGCATCATCGTATCCTTTTGTCAATCAATCGGGTGATATCATTGCTCCGCGGCACTGGGAAGCGCGTGGGCGGGTCCGACCGGTTGCGATTGCACTTGGCGCGACCGATGATGTATCAGATGCCACGCAAACCCGACCGGATCGCCACGGTCATGCTGGCCACGGTCATGCTGGGAAGGCACGATGCATCTCGACGTCGTCGATCTCCTGGACTTTTACCGGCTTCCGCTCGGGCGGATCGTCCGCGAGGTCGTGCGCACCAAGATCCTCGACGTCTGGCCGAGCGCGACCGGCGACCGGCTGTGCGGCATCGGCTATCCGACACCCTATCTGCGGCCCTATCTGGGCGAGGCGGAGCGCGTCATCGCCATGATGCCGGCGCCCCAGGGCGTCGCCCCCTGGCCGCGCAAGGAACCGAACAAGGTCGCCCTCGTGCTGGAAGACATGTTCGCCCTGCCGGATTCGTCCATCGACAAGGCCCTGCTCGTGCATTCGCTGGAAATGGCTCACAACCCTCGGGACGTCCTGCGCGAAGTCTGGCGGATCCTGACGCCGGGCGGGCGCATCCTGGTCGTTGTCCCGAACCGGTCCGGGCTTTGGGCACGTATGGATTCCACACCCTTCGGCTACGGACGGCCGTTCTCCCGTGGGCAGATGGCGGTGCTGTTGCGTGACGTGATGTTTGCGCCCGTCGCCTGGCGCCAGGCCCTGATGATGCCGCCGGTTCTCAAACGTCCGCGCAACGCGACAGCCCGGGCCTGGGAACGCCTCGGTGCGCGGGTCTGGCCGGCCTTTTCCGGCATCATCATGGTAGAAGCCGAAAAACAGCTCTACCAGGGCGTAACGGCCGAGACCGCCACATCGCGCCGCCTGAACCCGCTCTTTGCGCCGCAGGGCGCGCTTTCGGCCCGCGAGACCTTGTCCGCAGAACCGATCGAACCGCTGTCACCGGCGTCGCGCGATCAGATCTGAGGCGACGCAGAGCCGCGCCAATATGCCATCGCTTAGTCTGCCATCGCATAAATATCCTCGACAAGCTGCAGAACAGGCAGGCTGTCGGCCGCTTCCGTTTCAAAGGCGCGGTTCGCCGACAGGCCATCCACGAACTCCTGAAGGGCGCCCTGAAACGAAGCGGCGTAAAGCGCATCGAAGCTCCAGTCGCGGTTTTCCGGACGAGATCCCTCGAGCCGGAGACCGGTATGGTCGAGCCGAATCGATCCGAGACGTCCTTCGACATGCAGGTGGTCGGCGATCGCGGTCGGCGCGTCCGGCACGGTCAGGGATCCCTCCAGCCGGATCGGCACACCGCTTTCGTTTACCAGGTCAAGCCGAGCGCCATCCTCGCCCCGGACCTGGTCGCACACGCGGCGCAAGACCGCCTGGACCACGACGAGGTCGCCGAAGAGCCAGCGCAGCACATCGACATGATGGGTCAGCACTTCAAAGACCAGAAGACGGCCAAGGTCTGCAAGAAACGGCTGTCGCTCAAGGGCGGGCAGACGACCGGTCGCGTCCGCGACAAGACCGGACGAGCGCACGACAAGACGAACGCTGCGAACCGCTCCGATCCGGCCCGCTGCGAGCCACGCGCCGACCTGGCGATAATGCGGTCGGAACCGCCAATTTTCGTGCACCATGAACCGGACCCGCCCACCGACATCGGCAACGAGCTGGCGGGCGGCGCGGACATCTTCATCAAGCGGTTTCTGGCAGACGATGTGTACGCCGTTGTCGGCCGCCAGACGGCACAAGGCGCCGTGGCGTCCGACCGGAGCGGCGATGTCGAGCGCATCCGGCCGTTCCGCAGCGATCAGGTCGGCCGCATCCGCATAGGTGTGCGGAACATCGAACCGGTCGGCCTGGGCCGCGGCGCGCCCATGATCGGGATCAGCAACGGCCACGACCTTTGCACCGGCAATTGCCGACCAGGCCCGCAGGTGGTGCGTGCTGACCATGCCGGCACCGACAAGCCCGATCTTCAGCACGCGTCGCTCCGCCTTTCGCCGGGCTCTCCGAAGCCGAACAGGGATTTCGGCGTCTGCCACAGAATCTTGTCGCGGGTTTCATCGTCTTCGGCCCAACGGGACAGCGCAGCAAGCGACGGACCGTAATCCAGGCGCATCGGACAATGCACGAACGGCCAGTCCGATCCCCAAACGCAGCGTGTCGCGCCAAATGCCGCAAGAAGCGCCTTGGCGTACGGATCGGCATCGTGAAACGGGTAGGGGCCCCGAGAAAACCGGAACGGACCGGACAACTTGACGTAGGTCTGCGGCCGGTCGGCCAGAGCCAGTAAGGCCTGAAAACCCGGCTGATGCGCGCCGTCACGCGGATCCGGTCGTCCCATATGGTCGAAAACGACGCGCCCGCTGCGGCGGCGGAGGAGGTCTGCGACAGCCGGGATTTGACCGGCTTCGGCCTGGACCTGCAGCACTATCCCGAGATCCTGGAGGCGATCCGCCAGAGGTCCGAAACGGGCCTCGAAATCGCCTCCCTGGACGTGGGTCAGGTCCAGCCGAACACCGGCGAAACCGATCGATTTGAGGGCAACCAGCTCCGCTTCGCCAGTGTCGGGGTCGACGACCGCGATGCCGCGCATCGTGTCCGGGCAGGCAGCGAGCGCGGCGGCGGCGGCGCTGTTGTCGGTTCCGTATCCGGACGTCGGCGTCACGATGACGGCATGCGTCACGCCATGCGCGGCCATGACATCTGAAAGCAAGGACAGGGGCGCGGTCTCGTGCGGCGCCGGGACGGACCGGGCATTTGGCGCATAGGGAAAGCGCTCCGGATCGAAGAGGTGGACATGACAGTCCGCACAAACCGGCGGCAGGCTCGCGACGCTCACGGAAAGGTCACCCGGTTGGCCAGATCGCCGGACGTGAAAAACCGTTCCAGATTGCGGAACACGGCCGCCATCTTCTGACGCATGGCATCCTGCGTGCCTGCCGAAATATGCGGCGTGACGACAATGTTCGGCAGGCCGAGCAACGGGTCGTCCCGGCAGATCGGTTCGGTATCGAACACATCGAGCCCGGCGGCCAGAACGTGCCCGCTGCGCAAAGCGGCTGCAAGTGCCACCTCGTCGATCAGACCGCCGCGCGCGGTATTGACGACGATCCCGCCCGGCTTCATGCGCGCCAACTCCGCTGCTCCGATGATGTGGCGCGTCGTCTCCGTCAGCGGGACATGCAGGGTCAGAATGTCGGCTTTCTCCAGCACGTCATCGAGCGACCCGGACCGCAGACCGAGATCCCGTTCGACAAGCGGATCAAGGCGGACATGCGGGTCCGTATAGACACCGGCACAACCGAACGCCTTGAGGCGACTGGCCACGGCCTGGGCAATGCGGCCCATGCCGACATACCCCACGACCCGTCCGTGAATCTCACGCGATACGCCGCGCAGTGCATTGACATGCCATGCACCGGCCCGCAATTCGGAATCGGCGAACGGCAGTCGTTTGGCGGCGGCCAGGATCAGGAGCACCGTATGCTCGGCCACGCCGATCGTCGTTCCCTCCGGCGTCAAGGCCAGCGCCAGATCGCGCCGCTTCAGTTCATGCCAATCGGTCGTGTCCTGCCAGCCGACCCCCTGGTGATGGACGACCTTCAGGCGGCGTGCCGCCTCGATATGGCGTTTGCGCAGCGGCGTCGCCGCACAGATCACCGCCTCACATTCGGCGATCTTTCGGCACCGTTCGTCATCGTCGTCAGCCTCCAGGAAAACCAGGTCGAACCGGCTTCCCGCCGCATCGCGGATGATGCCGTAGACGTCGTCACCGGCATGGCTGAGATACAAAACCCTGATCCTGTCGGGATCGGTTTCCGGCGCAAACCGGTTCGCATCAGTCGACATACCGCACCGATCCGGATTCAAGCACACCGTCGAGCCAGGGCGGCTGGGCGGCGCCGTTTTCGACAACCCGCTCCATGTCCGCTTCCTTTTGTGCAATGGCCGGCAACCGGCCGGCCACGGCGCCCAGAGCATCCCGCGGCACGACGACGACCCCGTCTTCGTCTCCCATGACCATGTCGCCGGGCGAAACCGCAAGTCCGCCGATCACCACGGGCAGGCCGACACTGCCCGGTCCGTCCTTGAACGGCGAATTGGGCGACAGCGCCCGCGCAAAAGTCGGCAGGCCAACGCCGTTGATACCGGCGAGGTCGCGCACCAGTCCGTCCGTGACGACGCCCACGATGCCGGCATTGCGTGCCATGCCGATCAGGATATCGCCCATCACGGAACCGGTATCGGCACCGTCCGCCGCCACGACCAGGACATCTCCGGGCCGGGCAAAGCGCAAAGCCGCGTAGGGCGCGAGATTGTCCACCGGCCGTGTCGACACCGTCAGCGCAGTGCCGACGAACCCCGTCGCCCGTGACAGCGGCCGTATCCAATGCGGCAGGGCGCCGAGCCGGCCCTGCGCATCGACCACCCACCCGGTCGGAGCATCCCGGAAGGGAGCAAGTGCTGCCGGATCCGGTCGGGACCAGGATCGGCGAATGGTCAGCCTGGGCGTGTCAGACATTCTCGGCCTCCTGAAGATGCGGCGCGGTCAGGGATTGTCCCGCAGAATCAAAAACGTGCAGCGCTGAAAGGTCGAAATGAAACGTGCAGCGCTCGCCGAGCTGCACCGACGCCTCGCCGGGAACTCGTGACAGAACCGGGCGTTCAAGCCCGGCCAGTTGCCCGGTGACGATGGTTTCCGCCCCGAGCGGTTCGACTTGCACTATGTCGGCGGGAACGCTGTGACAATTGCTGTGCGGAAGGGCATGCAGCGTTACGTGTTCCGGTCTGATCCCCAGCGTACAGGCCTGCCCGGCCGATACGGCCGGGGTCCTGGCTTCCGACACGCGAAGTAGATCGTTGCCGCACTGAAACACGCGCCCGGCCGGGTCGTCGGTAGCGAGCGCCGGCATAAGGTTCATTGGCGGATTGCCGAGAAACCCGGCGACGAACGCATTGACCGGTCGCCGATAGACGTCCATCGGCCGTCCGACTTGCATCACCTTGCCCTCGTTCATGATGCATATCCTGCCGCCCATCGTCATGGCCTCGACCTGATCGTGCGTGACGTAGATCATGGTTGATCGCAAACGCCGGTGCAGTTCCGAGATTTCGGCACGGGTCGAGACCCTGAGCGCGGCATCCAGGTTCGACAGCGGTTCATCGAACAGAAAGACCTTGGGATCGCGCACGATCGCGCGGCCGAGCGCCACGCGTTGGCGCTGTCCGCCGGAAAGCGCATGCGGACGCCGGTCCAGAAGTGCCGACAGCTTCAGCGTCTCGGCGACGGCGTCGACCTTCTGCCGGATGATATCGCGTGGGACCCGACGCCGTTTCAGTCCGAAACCGAGATTGTCCCGGACGCTCATATGCGGGTAAAGCGCGTAGGACTGGAAAACCATGGCGATATCTCGGTCCTTAGCCGGCACATCGTTCATTGTCTGACCGTCGATCGACAGCACGCCGGACGAGATCGATTCCAGCCCCGCGATCATGCGCAGGGTCGTTGTCTTGCCGCACCCCGAGGGGCCGAGCAGCACCATGAACTCGCCGTCGGCGATCTCCAGGCTGACCGTGTCGGCCGCCGGCGGATGCGCGGCATCGTAGCGTTTCGTCAATCCGTCGAGCGTCACGATTGCCATGGGCCTGTCCGTGCTGTCGGTTTCATTTGACGGCACCGGCCGTCATGCCCTGGATCAGGCGTTCGGAAAAAACCGCATAGAGCGCGATCACCGGCAGAATCGCGATCATCAGCCCGGTCGCGATCATGCCGATATCTTCCTGGGTATCGCCGATGAAGCGCTGTATTCCGAGCGGCAGGGTCCGGTTCGCGTCGTCGGTAATCAGCACGACCGCGAACAGGAACTCATTCCACAACAGAATGAAGTTCAGGATGACGGTCGTGGCGAGCGCCGGCAGAGCGATCGGGAACGCGACGGTCCAGAAAATCGACCAGTCGGAATAGCCGTCGATACGCGCCGCATCGAACAGATCCGCCGGCATGCGCGAAAAGAAGCTTTCCAGGATGTAGACGGTGAGCGGCAATTGCAACGACACATAGACCAGGATCAGCCCGACCTTGGTGTTGTAGAGCCCGTAACTGACCAGGATCTGGAACAGCGAAATGACGATGATCTGAGGCGGGAAGATGATCGTCGAGAACAGCACGAAATAGATGACCCGGTTGAGGCGGAACCGATAGCGCGCCAGGCAATAGGCCGCCATCGCGCCGATCAGGGTAACGAGCACGACCGCGGTGGTGACGACCTGGGCCGAATTGGCGAAATAGGTCGCGTAGTTGGAATCGAACCAGGCGGCGGGGTACTTGTCCCAATGAACCGGGTCGGGAAAGGCGAAGTGGTCGAGATGGATTTCGCTCGTCGTGCGCAGCGACAGCATCGCCGCCCAGACGAACGGTCCGGCCGCAAATGCGGTATAGGCGCACAGAAGCAGGAGCAGGATCGATTGGTTCAGGGCGCGCATAGCCGGCTCAATATTCCAGACGCTGGCGGGATCGGAAGAGCCGCGTGAGGATCAGGACCGCGGCCATCACGATCACGAACCAGACGGCTGCGATCGTCGACGGATAACCGAGATCAAAGGTCGACCATTCGAAGGCGCGCTTGTAGACGTAGGTCGACACCGTTTCCGTCGACCAGAGCGGATTGCCTTTGGTGGTTATCCAAACGAGATCGAAGATCTTCATCTTGCCGATGAAGGACAGCACGACGAGATTGAGCAGCGTTGCCCGTACCATCGGCAGGATGATGAAGACGAGCTTCTCACCCCATCCGCAATTGTCCAGTTCGGCGGCCTCCAACACTTCGGTCGGCAGGGAATGCAACGCGGCCAGCATGACCACCATGTTGAAGCCGACCCACATCCAGCTTGTCACGACGATCAGGGCGGGCAGCGCGGTATCGGGATCGCCGAGCCAGGGTCGTGTCCAATCGCCAAGACCGATCAGCCGCAAACCGGAATTCACCGGACCCCAATCGTAATTGTAGATCCACATCCACAGGATGCCGACCACGATGTAGGACATCAGCACGGGCGTGAACCAGGCGACCCGAAAGAACCGCGCGCCGGGAATGCGTGCATAAAGCGCAAGCGCCAGGAGCGTCGCGATGGTGACTTCGATGATCGGCGATGCCACGGACCAGATGAAGGTGTTGCGAACCGCCGTCCAGAAGATCTCGTCTCCAGCCAGTTCGGCGTAGTTCGCCAGACCGACATAGGTCTCGCGGCGCGGCAGCACCGTGTGGAAGCTGTTCCACAGCGTGCGGAAGGCGGGATAGGCCGTCAGCGCCGCGTAGACGAGGAGCGCGGGCAGCAGGAATCCGCTGATCGTGCCCCAGGGCGGTTTCAGTCCGTCGCTTCGCATGGTCGCGCAATTCCCATGAATCGGACAGGTCCGCACGTTGCCGGCATCGCGCCGACGATCCGGGCGCGATGCGCGGGCTTTGCATGCCTCCGGCTAGTAGGCAGCGTCCATCTGGCTGACGGCATCCTCGACGCTGATGCTGGCTCCGGGCAAGGCGTTGTTGATCACCTGGGTGAACACTTCCTTCGGCTTGCCCGTCATAACCTGGATCGGAATGCCGAAGAAGTAGTCCGCACCGGCATTGGTCCTGGCGATCATGCTGAAATAGTCCGCCGCGCGGGCGTCCGACATCTTTGACGGATCGGCCTTGATACCGGTCTGGACCTTGACGTTGTCGAGCCAGCGATTGCCGACTTCCGGCCGCAGGAATGTGTCGAAGAAGGCCATGACTTCATCCCGGTACTCGGTGTCGGAATTGGCCACGTAGCTGCCACCGACCGCGATCGTGCGGCAGGCATTGCAGGCCGCGCCGGGCACTTCCGGAAACTGCATGATGCCGAGCGGAAAACCCTCGGGCTGACCGCCCTTGTCCGGCGTGTTGAACGCCCGCGACGTATACCAGCTGCCGTTCAGGAACATCAGCGCACCCGGATTGGTATGGAAGTAGATATGCGCCTCGGTCAGCTTCATGGTCGTGAAGGTTTTCGGCAGCAAGCCGGCATCGACCAGCGAACGCACCCACGTGAGCGTCTCCACGACCCGGGGATCGGACCATGGCAGCTCACCGGCCAGCAACTTGCCGTAGTCTTCAACGCCGAGCTTCTTGAGGAGAGCCTCATGGCTGAGATGCGCGCCCGGGAACGGCCGGTCTCCCACGCCGAGCGCCATCGGCGTCACGCCCTTTTCGCCGGCCGCCTTGACCATTGCCATGAAAGCATCCGGTGAAAGCTGCAGGGAATCCGGCAAGGTGATGCCGAGGTCGGCGAGTTTGTCCTTGTTGTAATAGAGTTCCACGGTCCAGGCTTCCAGCGGCAGGCCGTAGGGCTTGCCCTGATAGGTCCAGGCCTGGCGCGCCCAGGGTTCGACGGCGTCCCAGTTCAGGTCCGACAGGTCCAAAAGGAACCCGTTGTCCATGTATTCGACCTGATCCGGCTCGGCATAGAAGATATCAGGCGCCTGACCGGCCCGGAGCGCGGTTTTCAGGGCTGCGTACAGGGCGTTCTTCTCGTACCAGGTCGCCTTGATCCTGACGCCCGGATTGGCCTGTTCGAACTCGGTGATCGCGGCCTCGACAAAGGAGCGTTTCGGCACTTCGGCCGACCAATGGCTCCACAGCGTCAGTTCCTTGACGTCGTCAGCCTTGGTTGTTCCGACCGTCGACCACAGAGCGATCGCAACCGTAGCCAAGGCCGTCTTGACGGACTTCTTCATGGGTTCCTCCCGGTTCTGACGAAAGTGCCCCGCGGATTCGGGCCTTTTCGACTGTTTTCTCACGGAACAGGGGGGACGCTAGAGGAGGGCCTTATAATCGTCAACAAAATTATCAATAATCTTATTGGTATTCTTGTTGCCTATTCAGTTTCCCGTCCGCAGGCGTTACAAGAGCGGAAGACTCCGACCAGGACCGGCCGTATGGCGACCAAGGCGATCGACAAGGACATTACCGCGGACGAGATTGTCCGCAGCCTGGAATTCGAAATCCTGTTCGGCGGCTTGCGGCCGCGCGAACGCCTGGTGGAAGACGACCTCATCCAGCGCTTTCGCGCCAAACGCCACGTAGTGCGCCACGCCCTGACGGAATTGCAGCGCATGGGTATCGTCGTGCGCATCCCGAACCGGGGCGCCATGGTGCGCGACTTCACGGCCAAGGAAGTGGAAGAAATCGCCGAGATACGCGAGGTCCTGCAACGCCGCGCCGCCGAACGCATCCGATTGCCGCCGGAGCCGGCGCTTCTGGCCGATCTTGAAGTGCTGCAAGGCCGTCACGACGCCGCCGTCGCCGCGCGCGATCCGCGGCGCATCGATGCCGCCAACGAAGCGTTCCACGCGCGCTTTTTCGATGCCTGCGGCAATGCGGTCCTGTCGGAAGCGATCGCGCATTACGCCTATCTGTCGCGCGCCATGCGCCTCTATCCGATGGTCGATGCCGAGCTGCTGGAGACCTTGCGCCGCGAGCATTGGGCCATGATCGAGGCCCTTCGGTCAGCCGATCGGGCCGCGCTGACAGCGCTCGTCGTCGACCATATCCAGCACTCCAAGCGGATCTATCTGCAGGTCCGCAGCGCTGGCTGGGATGCGGGACCGTCCGCTTCGCCGGCATGAACGCCCGGGTGCTCTGTGCGGTCGGAGACAGCGTGGTCGCCGGCAAGGGGGATCACCGGTTCGGCGGCTGGGTCGGCTTGCTGTCGCGGGATGCCGGACTCCAGGCCATTGATGTCATGACCTACAATCTCGGCGTCAACGGCGAAACCGCGGCGGACATTCTCGACCGCTGGCAAACGGAGGTCGATCGGCGCGTTCCGGCCGGCCTCGGGCGCGCGGTTCTCTTCGGCTTCGGTCTCAACGACGCGACACTTGAAGAGGACGGTGCGCCGCGCCTTTCCGTGGAAGCCTCCCTCGACGCCGCCGAGAACATCATGTCGACGGCGGGCCGAAACGCTGCAATCGCCTGGATCGGCCCGACGCCGATCGATGAGGCCTCGCAGCCAAGCCGGGCTGCGACGGGACAGCTGCGTCGCAAGCTGAACAGCCGTATTGCCGCGTACAATGCCGCCTATTCAGAACTCGCCGCCGAACTCTCCGTGCCCTACCTGGACCTTTTCGAGCTCCTGCATGGCGATCCGGCATGGCTGGCCACCCTTGCCGATGGAGTACATCCGGATGCCGCCGGATATCGACGTCTGGCTGATCTGATCGCGCGATGGGACGGATGGCGGGCACTCCTGAAGGATCTGGTTGCCGAACGAACGACAGCCCACATCGCGGATCGATGACCGGTTCGACGAAGCCTTTGCATTTTGCACCGATGTTGCGTAAGACAGGCCGATCCGGCCCGCACCGGTTCCGGACTCCGATGTTTTGGCGACTTCCATGATTGTGCTTCGGCCCGCAAACTCGACAGCTGACGGCTCAGTGCCGGCCCTTGGCCCGCATGCGGGCCATCGTCATGTCGTCGCGGGCTCGCATACCCGGGCCTATCGATATTACCGGACCTGACCCGTCCCCGACTGCCCACGCCAATCCCTCACGCCTTCAAGAGTTACCATCATGATCGACCGTACTCGCCCCGAGCCGAAGCCCGGCGTTCTGGACATTGCCGCCTATGTTCCCGGAAAGTCCAAGGCATCGGGCGGCAGCCGCCTGTTCAAGCTGTCCTCCAACGAGACGCCGCTCGGCGCCAGCCATGCCGCCATTGAGGCCTATCGTGACAACGCAGCAGCGCTCGAACTCTATCCGGACGGCGGCGCCGTGGCACTTCGTGAGGCGATCGCGTCGGTCCACGGTCTCAATCCGGCCAACCTTGTCTGCGGCAACGGCTCCGACGAATTGCTGGCGCTTCTGGCCAACACCTATCTGGCACCCGGCGACGAGGCTGTCTTTACCGAACATGCCTTTCTCGTCTACCGGATCGCCGTGCTGGCGGCCGGCGCCAAGCCGGTGATCGTGCCGGAAACCGACCTCAAGGCGGATGTCGATACCATGCTGTCCGCTGTCACCGACCGGACACGGCTGGTTTTCCTTGCCAACCCAAACAATCCGACCGGAACCTATTTGCCGTTCGACGAGGTCCGGCGGCTGCATGCGGCTCTTCCGCCGAACGTGCTTCTGGTGATCGACGCGGCCTATGCGGAATATGTCCGCCGAAACGATTACGAAAGCGGCATCGAACTGGTGTCGACATCGCAAAACGTCGTGATGACCCGGACCTTTTCCAAGATCTACGGCCTTGCCAATCTGCGTCTTGGATGGTGCTACGGACCGGATCACGTCATCGACGCGCTGAACCGCGTGCGCGGCCCCTTCAACGTGACGGGGCCGGCGATCGCGGCCGGCATTGCCGCGATCCGCGACCGGGACTTCCTGGAAAACGCCGTTGCGCACAATGAAAAGTGGCTGCCCGAGCTGACCGAACGCCTGACCGCGCTTGGGCTCGGCGTAACGCCCAGCGTCGGCAATTTCATTCTCATCCACCTGCCTGATGTCGACGGCAAGCGCGCGCCGGATGCGGACGCCTATCTGCTCGACCGCGGTATCGTTGTCAGGCGGGTGGAGAATTATGGATTTCCCAACAGCCTGCGCATGTCGATCGGAACAGACGAAGCCAACGAAGCGGTTATCGATGCGCTCCGATCGTTTCTCGAAAAAGCCTGAAACCCGGGCCGGCGTGTTGCGTCGTCCTTCGGGAGAAGAAAGAGGCGACCATGCCGGAAACCCAGCCCGCCCCCCTGTTTGAGCGCCTCGCCATCATCGGCATCGGCCTGCTCGGATCCTCGCTTGCCCATGCCGTTCGCAAGACCGGCGCCGTCGGCTCGCTGGCACTCGCCGATGCGGCGCCGGATGTAGTCCGGCAGGCTGAAAAGCTCGGGCTTGGTGACGTCTATTTCACCGATCCGGCAGAAGCCGTTTCCGGCGCCGACCTCGTCATTCTCTGCGTTCCGGTCGGCGCGAGCGGTGCCGTTGCGGAAGCGATCAGCCGCAATCTTCACCCTGGAACCCTGGTGAGCGACGTCGGCTCGGTCAAGGATGCGGTGCACAAGGCGGTCTCGCCACACATGCCGGACGGCGTGCATTTTATCGGCGGCCACCCGGTTGCGGGTACGGAACAATCCGGACCGCATGCCGGCTTTGCCGAGCTCTTCGAACAACGCTGGTGCATCCTGACGCCGTCTGACGGCACCGATCCGCACCATTTGGCGCGGCTCCGGGCATTCTGGGAACGGCTGGGGTCAGATGTCGACATCATGGACACCAAGCACCACGATCTGGTGCTCGCCATTACCAGCCACGTACCGCACCTGATCGCCTACAACATCGTCGGCACGGCGGCCGATTTGGAAAGCATCACCCGATCGGAAGTCATGAAATTCTCTGCGGGCGGCTTTCGGGACTTTACGCGCATCGCCGCGTCGGACCCGACCATGTGGCGCGACGTCTTTCTCAACAACAAGGATGCCGTCCTGGAAATGCTCGCGCGGTTCAACGAGGATCTGATTTCGCTTCAGCGGGCGATCCGCTGGAACGACGGCGACGCCTTGTTCGACCTGTTCACCCGAACACGGACGATCCGCCGGGGCATTATCGAAGCCGGCCAGGAGACCGCCGAACCGGATTTCGGCCGGCAGCACGGCGCAGTCGCCGGCGACAGCGATTGATCCCTGCCTGCCGCCCTCACTCGGTCACCGGCATGGACACCGGCGGCAACCGTCCGAGCGGAATCAGACCGGCCGACACGTAGCCGTCCCGGATCGACAGTCCGACGGAGCGGGCCGGCCGGTCATCGATCGTTGCCTCGGCGCCGAAACCCGAAATCGCGGAGAGCACGGGGCGGATCGGCTCCATGTTGAGGCCGGGAATGCCAGCCAATTCCCGGCCGAGTGCCTCCGCATCGGCAATTGCGATGGTCGGATCGCCGTTGAGGATGCCGGCCGGCGACAGCGAAAACCGGCCCGAAATCTCAACCTGGGCATCGCCGATTGTCAAAAGCGCCCGATGCACCTTCAAAACCCCGGTTTCCGACGTGAACGCCTCCAGGAAACGCCGGTTCTGACCGACCAGCAGGTATCGGCCGCCGGTCAGCGTGACCGCGACATCGAAATCGGCTTCCGGCAGGTCCCGGTTTGCCAGGGCGGCACTGAACGTCCTGATCGACAGGGCGACATCCAGATCGAGCGATTGTTCCGACCCGCGGACATGCACTTCCAGCCGGTCGGCCTTGGGCGCCTGAAGCGGTGCCAGGGCCTCCGTGTTCAGCCCGATTTCAGAAAACGCGACCGATGCGCGGTCGACCGCGCGATCGCGCAGATGGAAACTGGCATGTCCGGTCTGCCACGAAGCCGCCAACGTGCCCGGCATCGCCTCGCCGGAATATTCGAACGGAGAATCCGCCTCGACGATCAGGTGGGTCGGATCGTAGACCTGGGCGACCGCACGCAAACCGTCGGATGCGACGCGGTGGTCGGGCGTTTCGAGCGAGGCACCGTCGCAGACGAGGGTCAATCGGAATGGCCAGCCACGAACCGCCCGGTCGCCGCATTGAATGGCCATGCCTTGATTGCCGGCATTGCGGATTGCGTCGGCACTCGCCTCGTCCACCGTGGACGCCGCAAACCACCAGAACGCGGACCATCCGGCAAAGACGACAATGACCGCCAGACCGAGCATCTGGATGCGAAAGCTCATGAACCCCTTCCTTGACAAGTTCGTCCGAAGCCGGAATAGGCGTTCGTTGTCCGTTGGGCGATTGCGCCGACGGATGTTCTGCCGCAGGTCTGCAGACAAATGTCAGCCAGACGGGCCTCGTGCTTTAAGCGCAAAGCCGCTCCTTGCCAACCCGGTTAGCAAGGGGAAACAGCAAACTGGATGGAACAGGGCGCGAACCGCCATGTCGGATTTATGGGTTTTCGGATACGGCTCCCTGATGTGGCGACCGGGATTCTCGCCACAAGAAGCGGTTCAGGCCCGGCTATGCGGCCTGCACCGGTCGCTGTGCATCTATTCGTGGGTCCATCGCGGCACCCAGGCCGTGCCCGGATTGGTGCTCGGACTGGATCGCGGCGGATCCTGCGTCGGAACGGCGTTCCGCATTCCGTCAGACAACGCGGAAAGCGTTGTCGCCTATCTGCGCGCCCGCGAGCTTGTGACGAACGTTTACCTGGAAACGCGGCGACGCATCATGTTGGAAGACGGGACAGGCCGGCAGGTCGAGGCGCTCGTCTACAAAGTCGACCGCCAGCATGTGCAATATGCGGGAAGGCTTCCGATCGACGTTCAGGCCGAGATCGTGCGAACCGGCCGCGGGGAATCGGGCCATAACCTCGATTATGTCCTGTCGACCGCGCGCCACCTCGAAGAACTGGGCATCCGGGATCATCCGCTGGAACGGCTGGCGCACACCCTGTTGAACGGAAGAACGAAAGCGTCGGAATCCGGCTGATCGCTTGCCAGGGACATCAAAGAGCGAAAATCGTCAGGCTGCGGCCGCCAGGTCCGCAATGATCTGCCGCCGGCGTTCCGGCGTTTCCGCCAGAAGGTGCACGAAGGCTCGCATGGACGGTCTGTCCCGCGCCTCGGCAAGCGCCCTGTCATGGCAGTCCGATGCTCGGTCGATCTCGCCAAGATAGGCGAGCTTCAGCGCTGACCGCCGTCTGGCATCCAGCAGCAGAACCACCGTTTCGGTATAGTCCCCGATTTCCTGCACGTCGATCTCGGTGAACACATAGCGCGCACCGGATGCCCCGTGCCAGCACCGGAACTGCTCGGCAAGCCGTCCCGCATCGTCGATATTCAGGCGCCCGCCGCTCGGCAGGGACCGCCTCCTCGTGTCCGCATCCATTGGAACGATCCGTGAACCAATAACCTGTTTTGCACAAGCTTTGCACAGGATACTTAGGTGCGATTGTGTAAAAAGTAAGACCGGTCTCTCACATATGTGACGGCATTGTTACCTGATCGCGGGCAAATCGGGGCTGCCGGGAAGAATTCCGAATCCACAGCCTGAACGGGAATTCCTTAGCAGGCGCTGAAATTTCCGATTGTGACCGCGAAACGGTCTATTCGGCTTCGATCAGGAGCTTTTCCGTCTCTTTTTCGATCACATCTTGCAAATCGGTCAGATAGGCCTTCGTCGACAGGCCGGCCGGAATCGGCGGCAAAAAAGACACCGTGATTGTGCCGGGCGTCTTGATCGTGACACCGTTTGGCCAGTGTCGTGCCGAATTCAGGGCAACGGGAACGCTCGGAACGCCGAATCGCTTGTAGAACAGGCCGACCCCCGTCTTGTAATCCGGCGGCGCTCCGATGGGGCGTCGTGTGCCTTCCGGGAAGATCACGATGTGCCGGCCGGCGGCGATTTCGCGTTCTGCCATTTCGGTGATGGCACGCAGTGCCGATGCGCCCTTGTCCCGTTCAACGGGGATCATGCCGACGCGCAGCGAATAGCGACCAAAGAGCGGAATATCGATGAGTTCTTGTTTCATCACGAAGGCTGCATCCGGCAGGAGCTTGAGCAGCGCGAAAATCTCCCAGGCGGATTGGTGCTTGGAGGCGATGAGGCACGGCGTATCGGGGATGTTTTCGGTACCGGTCACGCGATAGCGCACGCCCGCGATCAACCGCAACAGCACCAGGACGCCGCTTGCCCAGACATTGACGTACCAGCGTCCGGCGCGCCGCGACCAGATCATCAACGGCCAAGCCGTGAGAACGCACAAGACGGTCCAAAGATAGAAAAACGCAAGAAAGACCAGCGAACGAAAAAGCAGCATGAAAATCGCAAAGCCTGATCACAGGTCCGGATCGGCCGGACGTCCCGAGGAACGGCATGTCTCCACGTTTGCCGCCCGGAAATCAAGCCGGTTGGCCTACAGAGTACCGGCGATCCGATCCGGGCCCGGGGACGGTTGCAGATTCATGCGCAGCCGCGCGAGGATGTACTTGACGTATTCGGCAACGACCAACCGCACGGTGGACGGCTTTCCGTACCACCGGTCAAGCCCGAGATCCTGCCGCACGACGGGATAGGGAAGCAATTGAACCCTTGGCATGGCATTGGCCAGTTCCGCCATGCTGCGCGGCATGTGATAGGCACTGGTCACGACGATCAGCGACGCAAATTCCAGTCTCTCCGCCCAGCGGCGCGCCTGTTCGGCATTCTCGATCGTGTTTGTGGCTTCATGATCAAAGTCGATACAGCACGACAGAAGCTGGGTCCCGATGCCGGCGGACTGCGCGATTTCATTGGGCGTGGTGTTGGGGTGTACGCCGGAAATCAGGAGGCGGGAGGCATGGCCGTCCTGCAACAGCGCGGCGGCCCCCTTGATCCGCTCCGCACCGCCGGTCAGCACGACGATTGCATCCGCGCTCGGTCCGACACGCGGCGCGGTGCGCATCACCTCCCGGGCAAACAGGGCGAAGTCGATGCCGATCGCGGCGACCAGGACGAGCATCCCGTACACCATCATCCGACGAACCAACCGGCCTCTTCGGCCGATCGGTGCCGAATCGGCACGCGGGAGATTTGCCAGACGGGACATGATGTCTCCGAAGACGTCGAACAGCCGATCGCGGTCGTCCTGCGGGCCGATTCGAAACGATTATGCTCGCATTAAGGCCAAGACATGCACGCAAATCAAGAACGGCTTACCGCGTATCCGGATAAACCACGGGCTTCAAATCGGTCGCACGCGCAAGGCCTGGTGCACGGCGATCCGCGAGGTCAGAGCCGTGAGGACGGCAACGACAAATACCGTTGCCACGGCCCCGAAATAGCCGCCCGCGCCGACCGAGACATTGCCGATCAGCGCATCGACCTGGGCGCCGTAG
The DNA here is from genome assembly GCA_028285165.1 of Rhodobiaceae bacterium. Classification (GTDB taxonomy): domain Bacteria; phylum Pseudomonadota; class Alphaproteobacteria; order Rhizobiales; family JANQQB01; genus JANQQB01. The sequence goes on along the minus strand of JANQQB010000354.1, from coordinate 12,689 downwards.
GGCGTTTCTCCGGTTCGGTCCGCAATGCCGACCAGAAAGAAGATCAGCATGGCCGACAGACTGCCCGCCAACCCGCCCTTCAGGCCTGTCAGCAGGAAATGGCGCTGGAATTCCTGGGCGATGAACCGGTCGGTTGCGCCGACGAAGTGTAAAACGTCGATGATCTGCTTGTTCCCGGCGATTGCCGCGCGCACGGCAAAGACGATCGACAGAACCATGGCGGCCAGGATCAACAGAACGACGGCGATCGCGGCGGCGATCATGCTGGCCGCCATGCCAGACAGGCGGCTGATCCAGATCGCGTGGTCGTCAAGGCTGGCACCCTGAACGACCTCGCCGATCTGGCGGGACAGAGCCGCCAGGTTCAGGCGGGCCGGATCGCGGATCGCCACGACGACGAGCCGCGGCACGGGCAGCGCGGTGATATCGGCATCGGGACCGAGCCAGGGCGAAAGCAGGTCCTGGGTCTCGGTGTCAGTCAAAACCCTGGCGGATCCGATGCCGGGCGACCGCTCGGCAACGGCGATCGCCTTGTCGATCTCGCCAAGAATGTCGACACCTGCGACCGGCCGGACCTGGATGGTGATTTCGCTGGATATCGCCTTTTGCCAGTCGCGCGCCGCATCGTAGACGACGCTGGCGGCACCGACAGCCAGACAGGCGAGAAAGCACATGATGGCGACGACCGCCACAAGCGCGCTGCCCGCCACCGACTGACCGGGTATAATCGGTCCGCTCGCCCGCGGCGCCGGATCGGAACCCGCCCGCCGGGCTTTGCGAACGAGGCCGATAAGACTTTCGCCCGTCGGCTTCTTGCGAAGCGCAAGGGCTTTGCCAAGAACCATGTCCACCCCTTGCCGGCGCTCAGTCATATACCGTCAGCCGGCCGTCCTCGAGCACGAGACGGCGCGCATCGAACTGATCCATCAATTGGAGATCGTGCGTCGCGATGACAACCGACGTTCCCAGCTTGTTGAGTTCCACGAACAGGCGCAACAGCCGTCGAGCCAGCGGCGGGTCGACGTTGCCGGTCGGCTCATCCGCCAGCAGGACTTCCGGTTTGACGATCAGCGCTCTGGCAATGGCGGCACGCTGCTTTTCTCCCCCGGAAAGCACGGGCGGAAGCGCGTGGATGCGTTTCCCCAATCCCACCCAAGTCAGGAGTTCCATCACATCGGTCCGATAAGCGTCCTCCGACTGCCCCTGCACCCGGAGCGGCAAGGCGATGTTTTCATAGGTCGTGAGGTGGTCGAGCAACCGGAAATCCTGGAATACGACCCCGATACGCCGGCGGATTTCCGGCAATTCCTCGCTCTCGATCAGGGCGGCGTCCTTGCCGAACACCTTGATCAGGCCGCGGCTCGGTTTCAGCGACATGAACAGGAGCCGAATCAGGCTGGTCTTTCCAGCGCCGGACGGTCCGGTCAGGAACTGAAAAGATTGCGGTTTGATCTGGAAGTCGAGGTCCTTCAGGACTTCCGGGCCGCCGCCATAGCGCAAGCCTACATTTTCGAATCGGATCAAGATGTGTGTCTTTCGAAGTCGGTTTGACGCGCCATCAACCTTACCGGGCGCAAATCAGCGCCTGGCGCAGCGGAATGGTTGTGTAAGTGCGCTTTCCAACGCATTAAGTACCCAGTTTTAAGACTTCATTAAGGATACCATTCTCATCTGTGTAGCAGGGAAATTTAAGACTGCTGAAAGCCAAGCGAACGGAGGGTATGTCCTGCGGTCGTAACACTGATGGGCCAGCCTAATGCGCGTCGAATGTCCGTCCTGCTCGACATCGTATGAATTCGCCGATTCGGCAATCGGACCAAAAGGCCGCAAATTGCGCTGCGGCAAATGCGGAAACCTGTGGCACGTCTCCCCGCCGGCTGTCGAGCCGGACCCCGAGTTGACAGAACCGCAAGAGCCCGACGGCAGCCCCGATTGGGATATCCCCGACATGCCCGCTCAGGCTGATGCGTTCGACGCCGCCGAAGAGCCGACGCCGGATGAAACGATAGACAGCGACCCGTTTGCCGAAGAACCGGAAGCAGCGGAACCGGGTCTTGAGGACTGGGGCCTCGACGAGGCCGGCTCCGAAGATGAAACAGCCTCCAATGTCGGCCTGCTTGACGGGATCGATGCGGATTCCTTTGCCTCCGAGGGCATTCGAAACGTGTCGGACGGCGATGACGACGATGACGACGGAATGGGTGACGCCGGCCGCGCCAAAGAGGCCCTGACCACGATCGAAGCCAATGTGGCATCGGCGCTGGCCGCGGCAAACGAAACCAACTCGATCGAAGCCGCCGCCGCGCGGCAGGCGAAAAAAGCCGGTGGCAACAAACAGGGATTTGGCGGCAAGCGTTCCCGCCATATCATGGGCGCCCTGAGCCTCGTCGCTGCGATCGCCCTCCTCGGTTCCGTCATCGTCTTCCGCTATCCGATCGTCAAGGCGATACCGGATCTGGCCGCGCTCTACGCGACGGTCGGACTGGAGGTCAATCTGCGGGGTCTTGCCTTCCGCGACATCCGCATGCTGCGCGAATACAATGACGGCAGTCCCGTCTTTGTTGTGGAAGGTCTGATCGAGAATGTCAGCAGCAGGACGGTACGCCTGCCGGAAATCCTGTTTTCGCTCCGCGACGATGCGCAGAGCGAATTGTATTCCTGGACCACGCGACTGTCATTGACGGCCTTGCCTGCCGGCGAAGTCACTCGTTTCAAGACCGAGTTGACAACGACGCCCGCCTCGGCGACGGATATACTGGTCCGGTTCAAGGACGCACCGCAGCGAAGAGCGGGTTTACGAGGACGGCAATAGCACAGGCCCGCAATGACAGAACCGCCGGCGACCCCCCATCCGGATTTGCACAAGATCAAGACTTTGTTCGACGAGGGGACCATCGCCCGACGGGTGGATGAACTGGCCGCTCAGCTGGCCGGTGCGGGTTTCGAACACCTGATGGTCGTCCCGATCCTGAAAGGCAGTTTTGTCTTCGCCGCCGATCTGCTGCGTGCCCTGCACCGGCAGGGCATGACACCAGAGGTCGAATTCCTGCATTTGTCGAGCTACGGCAAGAACCTGACGTCGTCGGGAACCATCGCGGTGCTGCGCGACCTCGACGGCGATGTCGAGGGCCGCGACGTGCTTCTGATCGACGACATTCTGGAATCCGGACGCACGCTCGCCTTTGCCCGTACGCTGCTGCTCGACCGTGGCGCCCGCCGGGTCGAAATCGCCGCGTTGCTCGACAAACCGGGCAAGCGCAAAGCCGAAATCGACGCCGATTACATCGGCTTCACCTGTCCCGACAAGTTTGTCATCGGCTATGGCATGGATGCCCGCCATGCCTGGCGCGAACTGCCGTTCATCGGATATCTCGACGAAGGCTGACGCCGGACGATCGGCCGCCGGCGGCGCGACCATTTGTCAGTTCTCCCGCATTCGAATAAATTTTGGGTTCGAGTGATTCGCTTAGGATTTGTCGGATAGCGTGCGGATCGACGGGAGCCCTCCGGGACAGCGCCCCGTCAAACGGTCTGCGGGACAGCCGTACCCACCGTGGACCCGATCAATCCCGTCCCGCGTGAAAAGCCGCGGATTGGACAAGACGAGGCACAATCATGGCCACGATTCTGTTAGCCGAAGACGATGAATCAGTGCGGGCGTTTGTCAAACGCGCCCTGGAATCGCAAGGTCACGCGGTCGAAACGGCCGAAGACGGCGGCGAGGCGATGGAGATCCTGGAACGGCGGCAGGGCGCCTACGATCTGCTTCTGAGCGACATCAAGATGCCGATGATGGACGGGATTGCCCTGGCGTTGAACGCGGCGCGGGACTGGCCCAACCTGAAAATCCTTCTGATGACCGGCTATGCCGACCAACGCGAACGCGCCTATGGCCTGGACGAACTGGTCGAGGACATTATCCAGAAGCCGTTCAGTCTGGCCGACATCCGCCAAGCGGTCGAAAGCGCGCTGGTCTCCACGCCACGCCATTCTGCCGCCTGACGGCCCTCCCGGTCCGGGACTTTTCCAAAGCCCGATCGATCAATACGGCGTCAGCAGCCGTTCGAAATAATTGCGTTCCGTTTCCGAGCGAAGCGGATCTCCAAGTTTCTCACGAAGTTCCCTCAGAATCCTGCGGGCGCGCTGGATGTCGATTTCCCCGGGCACCTGGACCCGATTATTGCCAGGGTCGATCCCGTCATTGCGATAGGGCCGACCAAGCGGATCCCGATTGTCCGGGCTGCCACGGCCGTCGGCGTTGCCTTGACCCTGGCCCTGATTGATCATCTGTTCGATAAGGCCCCGAGTTCCCTGTTGCAGGGCCTGAAGGGCGTCGCCCTGCGGGCCGACGGCTTCACCCGGCTCGCCCAGTCCGAGCGCATCGGTGGCCCGGCCCATGGACCGGCCGGCATCGCCCAAAGCCTCGTTGCCGCGAATGCCGTCCTGTTCCAATTGCCGGAGCAATTCCTGCAGCGAGTTTCTGAGGTCGCCCTGGCCCTGTTCGAGCTGGCGCAACGCTTCGGCCAACTGTTCCGCCAGCCCGTTCTGCTGACCGCCGCGCGGCTGCCCGCCCTGGCCGTTGCGTCCTTCCCGATTCTGACCGTCACGCTGGCCTTGCCCGTTTTGCCGGCCCTGACGGCGCGATTGCTGGTCGAGCTGGAAACTCTCATCCATGAGTTCGCGCTGGCGCTGGATCATTTCGCCGAGTTTGTTGAGCGCGTCGGACATCTCGCTCGCCGAACGACCCTGTTGCATTTGCGGCCGGCCGGCGCGCAGGTTTTCCAGCATCTGCTGCATCTGGGACAGCATTTCCCGCGCCGCGTCATGTGCACCTGTGCGGGCCAGATCCTCGATCTGGTTGAGCATTTCGTCGAGATCCTGCTGCCGCAGCACGCGCGCATTGGGATCCATCGGCTGCGCGTTCTGCGGGTTGCGTTGCATCTGCTCGGCAAGGGCGCGGAAATACTCGTTCATGGCTTCCCGCAATTCCTCGGTCAGGCGCTTGATCTCTTCATCCGAAGCGCCGTTCTCAAGTGCGCGGCGCAGCGCCTCTTCGGCCTGGCGCAAGGCGCGTTCGGCCAACGACAGATCGCCGTCCTCGATCGCCAGGGCGAGATCCCACATCACGTCAAGCGCATCGATCAGCGCCTTGTCGTCCTCTGCCTCCTGAAGCCGCTTATAGACATAGCGCATGCCAAGGTAGATCGACGCATCGTCGATGAACCGTTCCGGCGCGATCATCAGCGCGTCCATGGCGTCCAGAACCTGCAGGCGCCGGTTGGCGTCCAGCGCCAGATTGCGCCGTTGTTCGACAATCGCCTGGGCCATGGCCTTGGAAAAGCTGCGCATCGGAAGCCGAAACTCGACGACCTCGCTCAATCCTGTCTGGCCCGCCTCGTCGCGAGCGGAGAGACGGATATCGACGACACTGCCCGCCCACGGATGCGCCGTAAGGTCCCGGAAAGTCTGCGAGGAACCGGATTTTGTCCGGCGTTGCGGCAGCGACAGCTTCACCACCGGCGCTTCCACCAAGGGCCGCACTTCCGAACTCTCGGCAGCGACAGTGAACGACTCGTCCTTCGGCGTCAGTTCCGCATTGGCCCCGATGACCCCGTAATCGTCCTCCATCGAATAGGTGAGCTTGATGGCACCGCTGAGTTGTACTTCCGGCGGTTCGCGCAGCGCGATCTCAGGAGACCGATCCGGCACGATCTCGAAAGGCCAGCGGGCCAGTGCGCTGTTGCCCGTGGCGATCGATACCGCGGCATCTTCATCGAGCGTCACTTCATGTGTTGTGAAGGCAGGCCGTGCGCCTTCGCCGGTCCGGGCCGCCGCAAGCACGACCTGGCCTTGCTGGTCGACGGCCGCGACGATCGATTCGCCGGCCTCCGTGATATGAGCGACCTGCATCGGATCGTCGGTTCCCTGAATGCGGATCGTCGCAACGCTACCTTGCGGGATGCGAATGGCATCCGCGTCTGCTGGCCGCTCCACATCGAGGAAAATAGGGGGAAAGCCGGTATAGGCCGGCGGTGTCACCCAGGCGTCGATGCGCAAACCGGCGTCTTCGGCTGCGCGTTCGAATCGGAATGCGTCGCCAAGACGGTCCCAATACGCGCCGTAGCCGACAAAGGCACCCATATAGAGCACGATCACCGCAATGATTCGGATGGCAAACGGATCTTTTCGGTCGAGTCGGGGAGACGGCCACTGGAAGCGCATCTGACCGAGCGTACGCAGCGCCCGCTCCCGGTGCGCCGTCCAAAGCGCCCGCGTTTCCGCCCGCGCGGCGCCCGATCCCAACGTGTCTTCGAGGGTTTCAAGCGGCCGGTTCACAAGCCCGGAGGTCGTCTCGACACGCCGTCGCGCCGTCTCGCGGTCTGGCCAGCGCACGACCCGCACCGACCAACCGGCCCAGACAAGCGCGAAAAAGAACAGGAAAAGCAAAAGGATATGCGCAAAGAACGGCAGTTGCGGCCAGATCCCCATCCACGAGATGCCGATAAAGGCCGCGATTACGGCAAGGCCGGGCGCAAGCGCGGGAAGCAATCGCTCCCAAAACACCGCCAAGCGCGCGAACGCCACGTGGCGGTCAATCGCCTTTGCAATCGTTTCGGGTTGTCGTTCGGAAGATGAAGGGTTCTGACCGTCGATCGTGGATCTCAAAATCCCATCCCTTTCCTGGCCGCCACTTAAAGAGAACGTACCATAGAGGTGGGGCCCTGCACAGTCGGAGCAAGGATTTTCGCGACGATGTCACAGGCACGATTTTGTGCACAAGGCCGGCTCAGGCCCCGTTTTCACAGCCAATCGGGCAACCGGTCCAGTCCGATGAGAGCCGAATGGTCCAGCCTCGGCCGGACCACATCGAAGCGGTCGCCCTTGACCATCACCTCCGGAACGAGCAACCGCGAATTGTAGGTACCCGACTGAACCGCGCCGTAGGCGCCGGCCGAATAGAGCACAAGCAGGTCGCCTGAGGCGGGTTCGGCGATGTCGCGGTCGAGCGCCAGGTAATCGCCGGTCTCGCAAACCGGGCCGACAATATCCGCGCGGACACGGGTCGCATCGGGCGCGGCCTCGCGCACAGGCCCGACCTCGTGATACGCCTCGTAGAGTGTCGGCCGGATCAGGTCGTTCATCGCGGCGTCCACGACGACAAAGGTCTTGTCGGCCCCCGTCTTCACGTAGATCACCTCGGTCACCAGAATGCCGGCATTGCCTGCAATCAGCCGGCCCGGTTCGAAGATAATGCTGCAATCCAGTCTCTGGACATGGCGCCGCACGATCTCGGCATAGGCATCCGGATGCGGCGGCGGATCGTTATCCGCCCTGTAGGGAATACCGAGGCCGCCGCCCAGATCCACATGGTCGATGGTGTGACCGTCGCCGCGCAGCACTTCCACCAGGGCGTCGAGCTTGGAGAAGGCTGCGTCGAACGGTTCCAGATCGGTGATCTGGCTGCCGATATGCATGTCGATCCCGTTGATCGCAATACCGGGCAGCGCCGCGGCCATGGCATAGACTTCGCGTGCGCGCTGCCAGGGAATGCCGAACTTGTTCTCCGCCTTTCCCGTGGCGATCTTGGCATGGGTGCGGGCATCGACATCCGGGTTGATCCGCAGCGAAATGGCAGCGGTCTTGCCTTTTTCCGCAGCGATCCGCGAAAGCAGATGCAATTCCGGTTCGGATTCCACGTTGAAGCACAAAATGTCGCTGTCGAGCGCCAGCGCCAGTTCCCGCGCGGTCTTTCCAACGCCCGAAAACATGATTTTGTTCGGCGGGATGCCGGCAGCCAGGGCTCGCAGGAGTTCGCCTTCCGAAACCACGTCGGCGCCGGCCCCGAGCCGGGCCAACGTCGTCAGCACGGCCTGGTTGGAATTCGCCTTCATCGCATAACAGACCAGCGCCGGTATGCCGTCGAATGCCTCGATGAAGATGCGGTAATGGCGTTCCAGCGTCGCCGTCGAATAGCAGTAAAACGGCGTCCCGACCGCCTCGGCAATCCGGGCAATCGGAACGTCTTCGGCGTGGAGTGCGCCGTTGCGATAGGCGAAATGATGCACGGCGAAACCTAAAAGAGAATGGGATCCAGAACGAAGGGCTTCTTGTAGTCGGGCGCGGGCGCGGGTTCCCGAATCTCATTGCCCTCTTCGTCCACGCCGGTCGTTACCTGCGGGTTCTCCAGCGGCCCGCGTTTGCCGCAGCCGCCAAGCGCAAGTCCGGCCGCCAGGACAAGGCCGATCGCCAGGACGAAGGCCTGTCGTGTGCGGTGCGGTCTATCGATCGGCCGAGCGATCAGCGTCATTGCGGTCTTGTCCGGCTGGAAGCTTTATCATGTTGGCGTTTATCACTTTTCAGGATGTCCTGCCAGCGCCGAACCTCGCGTCGCACGTTTTCCGGCGCCGTCCCGCCGTAACTCACCCGGCTAGTCACCGAATCCCGCACACCGAGGACCGATCGCACGTCGTCCGTCAGCCGCGGTTCGACAGACCGCAAATCCTCCATGGACAGGTCTGCGAGATCGCAACCGCGGGTTTCGGCCAGCGCCACAAGCCGGCCTGTCACATGGTGGGCATCCCGGAACGGCATGTCGAGCACGCGTACGCACCAGTCCGCCAGATCCGTCGCGGTTGCAAAACCCGAAGCCGCGGCGGCTTCCATTTTTGCAGTGTCGGCCTGCAGGCCCGCCACCATTCCGGTCATCACTTCCAGGCACAAAGACAGCGTCTGCAAGCCGTCAAAGACCTGTTCCTTGTCTTCCTGCATGTCCTTGGAATAGGCGAGCGGCAGGCCTTTCATTACCATCAGAAGCGCCTGCAGCGCCCCGGTCACGCGCCCCGTCTTCGCCCGGACAAGTTCCGCGGCGTCGGGATTGCGCTTTTGCGGCATGATCGACGATCCGGTGGAAAACCGGTCCGGCAGCCGGATGAAACCAAACTGCGCTGAGCACCAGATGACGATTTCCTCGGAAAAACGCGACAGGTGGCTCGCGGCGATCGCCGCCGCCGACAGTGCTTCAAGGGCAAAATCTCGGTCGGAAACCGCGTCGAGCGAATTGGCGGCGGGGCGATCGAAACCGAGCGCCTGTGCCGTTGCATCGCGGTCGATGGGGAACGAGGTGCCGGCCAAGGCCGCAGCGCCAAGCGGCGATTCGTTCAAACGGCGGCGGCAATCCAGGAAGCGTGCCCGGTCCCTGCCGATCATTTCGACATAGGCCATGAGATGGTGCCCGAACGTCACCGGCTGCGCCGATTGCAGATGGGTAAAGCCCGGCATGACCGCATCCGCATAGAGCTCCGCCTTGTCAACGAGTGCTGCCTGAAGACCGGCGATCTGGGCATCGATGTTGTCGAGTGCGTCGCGCACCCAGAGTTTGAAATCGGTCGCGACCTGATCGTTGCGCGACCGCGCCGTATGCAGCCGCGCGGCGGGCTCACCGATCAACGTTTTCAGCCGCGCCTCGATGTTCATATGGATGTCTTCAAGCTCGGCGGAAAACGGAAAGGTTCCTGCCTCGATTTCTGACGCGATTGTGTCTAGACCTTGATGGATGCGTTGCGCATCTTCGCCGCTCAGAATTCCGGCGGCCGCGAGCATAGAGGCGTGCGCCTTGGAACCAGCGATATCCTGAGCATAGAGATGGCGATCGAAAGAAATCGAAGCGTTGATCGCTTCCATCAGGGCGTCCGGTCCGTCGGCAAACCGGCCCCCCCACATGCGATTGGTCATCGAGGCAATCCTTGGGGTCAGGTGAGAATAGAGACAAGAGGCCAGACATGACGAAAGACGAAGATCCGGCGCCACGCCCATCGCGGCGCCTGGTTATCGCCGGTGGCGCGGCCTTGGCTATCGGCATCGGAGCGGTATACGGGATGAGGGGTGTCGGTGGCAATTCCAACCTTGCCTCCGACTGCACCGCGGCTCGCGAAGCGGGACTTCGCGCCGCGCCGCTGGTCCGCGGCCATGTTGCGTCGCTGACGATCGCTGAATCCCCGATATCCGTCTCGGACCTGGCCTTCAAGGACGAGACCGGCGCAGATATGACAATGCAGGATTTTTCCGGCCGTACGATCCTGCTCAATCTCTGGGCGACGTGGTGCCCGCCTTGTCGTAAGGAAATGCCGGCGCTCGACCGGTTGCAGGCCCAGCTCGGGGGCGACGCCTTCAAGGTCGTCGCCGTGAGCATCGATATGGGCGCGCCGCGCAAGGCCAAGAAGTTCCTCAAGGACATCGAGGCGGAAAACCTGGATTTTTATGCAGACAATACAATGGGCGTGTTCAACACGCTGAAGCGGCGCGGCCGCGCCATCGGGATGCCGACGACCATGCTGGTCGACCCGCATGGCTGCGAGATCGGAACCATGGCCGGACCGGCGGAATGGGATTCCGACGATGCGATCGCCGTGATCCGCGCCGCAGCCGACATGGCCTGATTCCGGCTTGATGTGACAGAAGATTGGCCGGTCGGCGAACCGCGCCGGTCAGGCCGTCTTGTCGACGACGAGCCCGGTGCCCGGTGGCGGAGCCGCCTGAATGGCTTCCAGATTGGCAGCAGATTGCTGCAGCAGAGCGACGACAGCCTGATCCTGCTCGGCGGCCTGTTTTGTGAACGTCGTCTGAAGGAGCTGCGACGTCTGTGCCTGCTGCGAGGCGACGGCCGCATACGCGATGTTGGCTGTACTCGACATATCCCACCCTCTATCACGAGGCAGGATAGCCGAACGCCGTTAACAAAGTCCTGCGCTGCGCGACTGCGAAATCTGAAAACGCAGAGATGCCCGGAGCTTGCCGGTCAGCGGGTGGGAACCGGCGTCTCGCCGCGATAATCGTAGAAGCCCCGCCGGGTCTTGCGACCGAGCCAGCCGGCTTCGACATATTTCACCAGGAGCGGGCAGGGGCGGTACTTTGAATCCGCCAGACCGTCATGCAGCACCTGCATGATCGAGAGACAGGTATCGAGCCCAATGAAATCGGCAAGCTGCAACGGGCCCATCGGATGGTTCGCGCCCAGCCGCATGGACGTGTCGATCGATTCCACGCCGCCGACGCCCTCATACAGCGTGTAGATCGCCTCGTTGATCATCGGCAGCAAAATGCGGTTGACCATGAATCCCGGGAAATCTTCGGACACGGCGATCTTTTTGCCGAGCCGGGCGACAAAGGATTTGGTTTGCTCGAACGTATCGTCTTCGGTCGCGATACCGCGCACCAGTTCGACCAGTTCCATGATCGGCACGGGATTCATGAAGTGCATGCCGATGAACCGTTCGGGGCGGTCGCTGGCAGCCGCAAGGCGGGTGATCGAAATCGAAGACGTGTTCGTTGCGAGCACGGCATCCGGGGAGAGGATCGGGCACAATTGGCTGAAGATCTTGCGCTTGATCGTCTCGTTTTCCGTCGCCGATTCGATAACCAGGTCGACGTCGGAAAGCCCGTCCAGATTCGGCGCTGCTGAAATCAGGTCGATCGCCGCAGACCGTTCGGCATCTGAGATTTTTCCGGCCTGAACCTGGCGGTGCATGTTGCCGGTGATGGTCGCAAGCCCGGCTTCGATCCGTTCCGGTGCCACGTCGTGGATGAGAACCGAACATCCCGCCAATGCGCAGACATGGGCGATCCCGTTCCCCATCTGGCCCGCGCCGATGACGCCGACTTTTTGTAATTCCGTCACAATACCTCTCCGGATCCCATCATTGCAGAGTCGGCCGCACCCGTTATGGCCAGCGCTCTGAAACGCCCGATCCCTTTCGCGGGCGCCGATGTGGTGCACCCTGTGCCAACGTCATATCTGTGCAGGCGGCGCTTCCCCCTCCACCAAGGGACCCTACCTCGGTTTTCTTGGTTTGCAGCCGCCGAACACGCCCCCGACTCACGGCGTCGATGCCGGGGCACGGAACGCTGCGTCGACCGCGTCGCCATCCTTTCTCGCAATGCAAAATTTCGCAAGCAAAAACCATGGCTCAGGGGTTGCCCGACCGGGCCGCAACAGGACGGTGGCCGGGGAGTCCCGGGCGGGTATTCAGCCGCCCGTCTTGGCCAGTTCGGCTTCGAAATCAGGCAACACGTCGAACAGGTCGGCAACGAGGCCGTAATCGGCAACCTGAAAGATCGGCGCTTCTTCGTCCTTGTTGATCGCGACGATGACCTTGGAATCCTTCATCCCGGCCAGATGCTGAATGGCACCGGAAATGCCGCACGCAATGTAAAGGTCCGGTGCAACGACTTTGCCCGTCTGCCCGACCTGCCAGTCGTTTGGCGCATATCCCGCATCGACGGCGGCCCGCGAGGCGCCGACGGCAGCGCCGAGCTTGTCGGCCACCGGCAGGATGGTTTCGTTGAACTTTTCGGAAGAACCGAGCGCCCGGCCGCCGGAAATGATGATCTTGGCCGACGTCAGTTCGGGCCGGTCGGAGTTCGACAATTCCGCACCGACGAAGGAAGACAGACCCGGATTGTCTGCCGCCGCGATCTCTTCGATCACCGCGGACCCGCCGGTTTCCGCCGAGGCGAACGACGCCGTGCGCACGGTGACCAGCTTCTTGGCATCCGTCGCCTGGACGGTCTGCAGCGCGTTGCCGGCGTAGATCGGCCGCTCGAACGTGTCCGGGCCCTTGACGGCCGTTATGTCGGACACCTGCATCACGTCGAGCAGCGCGGCGGCGCGCGGCATGACATTCTTGCCGTTC
>JANQQB010000324.1 GCA_028285165.1 Rhodobiaceae bacterium | reverse complement strand
GTTTCCGAAAGTGCCGCGAGGCAGCGTGCTGTCGATCAATCGCGGGTTTTCGGCACCGATTTCGCTGCAACCGGGACACAGCCGGGACGAACTGGCCTTCCTCGCCCGCCACGACACGGATCCCTTCAGCCGCTGGCAGGCTGTTCAGACGCTGTGCCATGCGCTGCTGGCGGCCAAGGTGGCCGACCCGACGGACGCATCGGCGGAGGCGGCGACGGCAACCTTGTGCGATATCGCCAGGTCACTTGCCGTCGACGACAGTCTCGATCCGGCGTTCCGCGCGCTTGCTTTGGCACTGCCGATGGAATCCGACGTTGCCCGTGAAATCGGCAAGAACATCGATACCGATGCGATCCACGAAGCCAGAACGTCGCTCAAATCCGTGCTGGGGACGGCGCTCGCCGACATCCGCGAGCAGATCGAACCGGCCCTTATCCCGGCCGGCGATCGCTTCGACCCGGGAGCCGCCGAGGCCGGCAAGAGGGCCTTGCTCAACACCTTCTACGATTATCTCGCCGCCAGCGGCGATGCCGATGCGGACAGGATCCTGCTGGATCGCTTTACGTCGGCCAACAACATGACCGTCCGGTTTTCGGCACTGAACGCTCTCGTGCAGTCCGGCCTGCCGTCGGCCGGCACCGCGCTCGACCATTTCTATGAACATTATCAGACCGACCATCTTGTGCTCGACAAATGGTTTGCCGTTCAGGCCATGGCACCCGGCCGGGAGACGCTTGGCCGCGTCCAGGCGCTCGCCGGTCACCGGCACTTTTCGTTTTCCAACCCGAACAAGACGCGGTCCCTGATCGGCGCCTTCGCATCGGGAAACCAGGCAGAATTCAACCGGCCAGACGGCAGGGGGTACACGTTTCTCATCGACATCTGCGCATCCCTCGACAAGACGAATCCGCAGGTCGCCGCCCGCCTGTTGTCGGCGTTCCGGTCCTGGCGTTCGCTCGAACCGGGGCGCCGCGCTCTGGCAAAGGCAGCCTTGCAATCGCTTGCCGACGCCAATCCGAGTTCTCCGGACGTGCGCGATATCGTGCAGCGCTGCCTCGCCTGAGTCCGGAGCGGATTGTATGACACCGGTTGCGGACGCGAGGAGGACACGCACGGCCGGCAATCGCGACGACGGCGTTCGCACCGCGACAGGCGTGTTGGCCTGACCGACGACTTGAATTTCATTTCCTGGCTGCAAGAGGACCCTGCGCATGCCGCTGCGACCCGATAACCTGGTCAAGGCGTTCTTCGACGACACGCTGGACCCCATCGGCGTTGCCGACACCGATCGCCGGATCGTTGCCGTAAACAAGGCTTTTGAACGCGAATTCGGATATTCCCTTGCGGAAATCTTCGGCAAATCGACGGAAATGTTCTACGGCCAGGCCGAAGACTTTCGCGCCATGGGCGACGAACGCTACAACATCCTTGCCTCGGAACAGGACGACCTTTACCGGCTTGCCTATCGGCGGAAATCCGGGGAGACCTTCATCGGCGAAACCCGGTCTGCGCTAATCCATGATCAGGACGGCACGGTCGTCGGGTTTCTCGCGATTGTCCGCAACATCAGTGAAACGGTCCGTCGGGAGGAGACGTTTTCGGCGATTGCCTCGGTCACGAGCGACACGCATCTGCCGATTGCGGAAAAATTGCGCGTGCTCCTGGATGCCGCACGCAAGCAGTCGGGTACACCGGCCGCCGCGCTTACCGTGACCGGAGCCTACCAGTCCCTGCTCGGCAGCGACGGACCGCTGTGGGCTTTCGCGGCGGGTTTGGAAAACCGGACGCAGGAGTTTGAAGCCCGTCTCGTGGCCTGTACGCGTTCAGACAATCTCGATACTTCCGGCCCCGGCACAAACCGGGACGGCTGCCATACCGAATTGTTGTCCATCGACGGTGAAGTCCTCGGACAGATCTGCTTCCTTTCAGCCTCGAAAGCGGAGCCGGTCCTGCCCGGCGCTCCTGACGTGAGACACACGCTGTTCTCCACCATGGCTTCGCAGATCAAATTGGCGCATCAGAAGCGATCGCTCGAAGCAAGCGAAACGCGGTTTCGCAACCTGTATCGCCGAACCCCGGCGATCATGCATTCGATCGATCCGAAGGGCGTGCTCACGGAAGTCAGCGACGAATGGTTGCGTGTGTTCGATTATCGTCGCGATGATGTCGTGGGCCGCAAGTCGAGCGACTTTCTCAGTCCGGAATCGCGGGAATACGCGCAAAACGAAGTGCTGCCGAAATTCTGGGCGCAGGGATATGTCGAACGCGTGCCCTATACGTTCCTGAGCCGCGACGGGCATCCGATCGAGATCGAACTGTCCGGCATTCTCGACGAGACCCGCAACAGTCTCGCTATTCTTGAGAACGTGACCGATCGGAATGCTGCGCAGCGCGAACTCATGGAAAAGAACCAGGCGCTCGAACTCGCCAACGAGGATATGCGCCAATTCGCCTTTTTTGCATCGCATGATCTTCAGGAGCCGTTGCGCAAGATCCAATCCTTCTGTGACCTGTTGGGCGAGGCGCTTGAAACGGGAAACGCCGACGATATCCGGTATTCGATGAGCGTGATCCGCAAATCGGCGGCCCGCTCCAGCCGGCTCATCGCCGACCTGCTCAGTCTTTCGCGGATCAGCAACCGGCCTATCGAAGCCAAGCCGTTCGATGCACACGACGCCGTCAACGAAGCGGTGGACACGCAGATGGACGCGATCACGGCAGCAGACGCCATCGTCGACATCGATGTGGCTCCGGTCAGGCTCGCAGGCGACCGCACGGCATTCATACAGGTCGTCGCCAATCTTATCGGCAATGCCGTCAAGTACCGGTCGCCGGAACGGCGCCCGCACGTGCACGTCACCCTTACCGTGGACCGCACCGGTTCCGTTGTGCGCGTCGAGGACAACGGCATTGGAATCGAGCCGCAACATCACAAGGTGATCTTCGAGGCCTTTCGCCGTCTGCACCCCCAATCCGCCTATGACGGAACAGGCATCGGACTGGCTATCGGAAAGAAAGCCGCCGACCGGCTCGGCTGGGATCTGGCTGTGGAACATTCCGGCGATACGGGCACGGTTTTCCGCCTGGCCATGCCGGCGGAAAACCGCAGTTTCAAGGAGGTTTTTCCGTGACGCCTTGTGCGCCGCCGGAGCAAAGTCCGGGATTGGTAAGAAATCCTTAAGAACGGCATGGACAACGCCTGCCTTTTCGATTCGAATGAAAGTGATTCGCGGCAGATCATCAGCAGGTTTTCCGAAAGGCGCAGACGATGGGGCAGGCACCGTCAGCGAAAGGATTCGAGTCCGACACAGTCGGAAGCGGTCACTATTCGACGATGGACGGGTCCTGGACGCGCCATATCCAATTCCTCGCCCGTCCCGCCTATCTCCGCCTCCTGGCATCGGAACCGTGGCTAAAACGGTCGATCCCGATCCTGATCGTGATCTTTGTCGTTCTGCTTGCCGTCGAACTGGCGATCGATTTTTCCAAGAAACGCGTGCAGATCACCGAACGCACCGAGACGACGCTCGGCCTGGTCGCGGCCGCTATTTCGGCACGGATCGATGCCGGCGCAGCCGGGCTGCCGAAAGATCCCGCGTCGATCGACTTCCAGCGGCTGCTTTCCGACGCCCTTCCGGCTTCAGCGACGGAGGACGACCGGACGATCTTCCTGACGGATGAGCGTGGCCTGATCCTGGCCACCGCCCCGTTCGAAACCCGGTTCCTGGGGGTCGCGCTCGCCGACTATTTCGGGCACGGTCAACCGCTCACGACTTTCGGTGCGAAGGCCGGTGTGCTCGCGGTCGCAGCACGCGACGGCAAGACGGTCTTTGCGACTGTCCACCATGTCCGCGACCCGCTCGGCAGCATCGCCGTAATCCAGCCGGTCCAGGCCACCTATTCCGTGTGGCGCAATGCGCTGTCCTCCAGCGTGACGCTGTTCATCTTTACCGGCGTCACCCTTATCGTGCTCGTCTATGCGTTTTACGCGCAAAGCGCCCGGGCCGAGCAGGCCGACCGCATCTATTCCGACACACGTGCGCGTATCGATACCGCCCTCTTGCGCGGTCGATGCGGATTATGGGACTGGGACCTCGGTCGCGGCAATGTCTTCTGGTCCGCATCCATGTATGACCTGCTCGGCTATCCGCCGCGCGACGACATCATCGGTTTCAAGGATGTCCAGGACCTCGTGCATCCGGACGATATCGACATGCTGGACGTTGCCGAAACCGCATTGCGCGGCGGCGAACAGACGATCGAGCGCGAATTCCGGATGCGCCACGCGGACGGTCACTGGCGCTGGGTGCGGGCACGCGCCGACCGCGTCAACGATCCCGACGGCAAGGGCCCCCACCTGATCGGCATTGCGGTCGATGTCACCGATCAGATCAGGCTCGCGGCCCAATCGAAAACCGCGGATCGGCGCTTGCGCGAAGCAATCGAGACCATTTCCGAGGCCTTTGTGCTTTGGGACAGCGAAAACCGCATGGTCATTTCCAATTCGAATTACCAGAAGCTGCACGGCCTTCCGGACCATCTCGTCAAACCCGGGACGCCGTACGAGACTGTCATCGACGCCGCGCAGCACTCCGTGATCAAGACAAGGGAATTGCCGCGCGAGAGCGACGGCACTCGCGAATCCAATTTCTACGAGGCCCAACTTGCCGACGAACGCTGGTTCCAGATCAGCGAGCGGCGCACCAACGATGGCGGCTTCGTGTCCATCGGGACCGACGTCTCAGCGCTGAAACGCAATCAGGAGCGGTTGATCGAAAGCGAGCGTCAATTGATGGCGACGGTGGCCGACCTGCGCAAATCCCGCCAGCAATTGCAGGCCCAGGCGCAGCAATTGGTGATCCTGGCGGAACAGAATTCGGACGCCAAACGCAAGGCCGAGGACGCGAACCGCGTCAAAACCGAATTCCTTGCCAACATATCGCATGAATTGCGCACGCCTCTGAACGCCATCATCGGATTTTCCGACATTATGAAAAGCGGCATGTTCGGCACGCTCGGGTCCGACCGCTACCTGGAATATTGCCGCGACATCCACAATTCCGGCGCACACCTCCTGGAAGTCATCAACGACATCCTGGACATGTCCAAGATCGAGGCCGGCCGCAAAGAGCTGGCTCCGGAAACGCTCGATCTGTCGGCAATCCTGGATGAGACGTCCCGCATCATCGCCAATGAAGCGGACCGCAAGAACGTGACTGTGCGCAACAAGGTACAACCCGATATCAGCCTCGTCGCCGACCGCGTGGCGATCAAGCAGATCCTCCTGAACCTGCTGTCGAATGCGGTCAAGTTCACGCCTCCGGAAGGGTCGATCACCATCGTCACGGAGATCACCGATACCGATGTCGCGGTCGGCATTACGGATACCGGCATCGGCATTCCGGAAAAGGCCATCGAAGCGCTCGGCCAACCCTTCGTTCAGGTGGAGAACCAGCTGACCAAGACGCACAAGGGCTCAGGACTCGGTCTGGCTATCGCCCGCTCGCTGGTGGAATTGCACGGCGGACGCATGCTCATCACTTCGGAGATCGACATCGGCACGACCGTGTCGTTCATCCTGCCGCGCCAGGGACCGGTCTCCGGCGCCTGACTGGGCAACGACCGGAGCGCCGAACAGGAGCAACACCGCCGCCGAAGCGGAAATGACGCGCAGCTTTTTCATTGTCCGTCTCCTCCCGAGTCCTGATCAACCCGGCGCCGCGATAACGATCCCGATCGGCAGATGCAATCAGCCCGCCAATCGCGCCGGCGGATCCTCCAACCGTTCGATCGGCCCGATGATTTCCTCGAACACCGCACGCACACTCGCCTGGGTTTCCGCCAGATAGGCTTCCAGCGTCGCGAAGTCCGGCATCTCGCCGACATTTGCCAGCACGGATTTCAATCGGGCGGGCGCGGCCTCGGGTTCGAACGCGCCGTCTACGGCCAGACGCAACACTTCCGTCAGGCATTGGTACAAACGGCAGGCGCGGATCAGGAGGCTGCCGTCGTCTGGGGCCAGCAACCCGTGCGCCTCCATCTTTGTCAGGGCGTTCAGCGTATTGGTGTCGAGGGCCTGCGGGCATCGGCAGCCATGGACGAGTTGCAGATATTGCGCGATGAACTCGACATCGATCAGCCCGCCCGCAACCGTCTTGATCTCCCAGACCGCTTCGGTCTTCTTTTCCGCGGCGATGCGGCTCCGCATCGCCGCGACCTCGGTCCGGATGCGCTCCTGCTCGGTTCCGCTGCAAAGGATGCCGCCGATGCAATCCATGGCGTTCTGGCAGATCTCGGCCTCGCCGAACACAACACGGGCCCGGGTCAGCGCCATATGCTCCCAGACCCAGGCGGATTCGTGCTGGTAGCGATCGAACGAAGCGATATGCGTGGCCAGCGGACCGGCCTTGCCAGAGGGGCGCAGCCGGAAGTCGACTTCGTAAAGCGTCCCCTCGCCCGTGGGCGCCGACAGCGCCGCGATAAACCGCTGGGTCAACCGGATGTAATATTGCGAAGGCGCCAGCGGCTTGCCGCCGTCCGACATCTTTGCCTCCGGCTCGTGGTTGTACAGGAGGATCAGATCGAGGTCCGACGCCGCCGTCATTTCCCGCCCGCCCAGCTTGCCGAGCGCAAGCAATGCCACCTGTCCGCCGGCAATGCGGCCATGCACGGATTCGAACTCCGCCCGGACCCGCTCGAACAGGCCGCGCAGCAAGGTGTCGGCCAGTGCCGCGTAGGCTTCACCGGCCCGGTGATGCGACAGCGTGCCGGTCAGCACACGCACACCGATGAGGAACATCTGCTCCTGACCGAATATCCGGGCGCGATTCAGCATGTCTTCGTAACTGTCTGAATCGTCGAACGCCTGTTCCAGACGATCCGCGATCTTTTTCCGCGTCGGCATTTCTCCGAAAAAGTCCGGATCGAGCAACGCATCAAGCACATGGGCGCGCCGCACGATGGTGCGCGCCAGCCGCGGCGCCGCTCCCATGATCGTGGTCAGCAGCGACAAAAGACCCGGATTGGACCTGAGCAGCGAGAACAATTGAATGCCAGCCGGCAATTGACCGATGAACCGGTCGAAGGCGACGAACGTGGCATCGGCATTGCGGGTTTCGGCAACCGATTCCAGAAAAATCGGCACCAGTTTCGTCAGATGCTCACGGGCGCGTTCCGTGCGGGTCGCGGGGATACGACCGGCATGCCAGCCGCGGATCGCCGCCGACACGTCGCGGGGCCGTTCGAATCCCATCTGCTCCAACGTCTCGAGCGTTTCCGGATCGTCGTCGTCGCCGGTGAAGACCAGATTGCCCTGACCCGAGGACAGCGACGGTGCATCCTCGAACAGGCGGCTATAGTGATGCTGCACTTTCTCCAGATGGGCCCGCACTTCGATTTCGAACGTCTCCGTTCCGGCGTGTCCCGACAAGGCGGCGACGGCCGCGAGGCCCTCCGGTTTTTCGGGCAAGATGTGGGTCTGTTCGTCCCGCAGCATCTGAATCCGATGCTCCAGGCCGCGCAGGTAGCGGTAGGACTCGGCCAGTTCCTTGGCAACCGAACCGTCGATCCAGCCCTGCTCGGCGAGACCTGAGAGCATTTCGAGCGTCTCGCGGCCGCGGAGCGCCAGGGTACGGCCACCGGCAATCAATTGCTGTGTCTGAACGAAGAACTCGATTTCACGAATGCCGCCTCGGCCGAGTTTGACATTGTGGCCGGCAACCGCGATCGATCCGTGCCCCTTGTGGATGTGGATCTGGCGCTTGATGGAATGCACATCGGCAATCGCCGAATAGTCGAGGTATTTGCGCCAGATGAACGGGTGCAGTTCCTGCAGGAACGCCGCGCCGGCGCACAGATCGCCGGCCACCGCCCGCGCCTTGATCATGGCGGCGCGTTCCCAGTTCTGGCCCGAACTCTCGTAATAGTTCAGCGCGCCGTGGGTGGAGAGGGCAACGGCCGTGGATCCGGGATCCGGCCTCAGACGCAAGTCGACCCGAAAGACATAGCCGTCAGCCGTGCGCTCCTGAAGGAGCTTCACCAGACGCCGTGTCACGGAGACGAACACCTTGGTCGCCTCGCTCGGCTCTGCCAGCGCGATGCGTTCCGGATCGAACAGCGCGATCACGTCGATATCGCTGGAATAGTTCAGTTCACGGGCGCCGAACTTGCCCATGGCAAGCACAAAATACCCAGAATCGCGAGGACTGGACGCGAGGATGCGACCGGCCTGCATCTCCATGCCAAGCGAGAACTCGACAGCCTTGCGCAAGGCCGATTCGGCAAAGGCCGAAAGGGCGGAAACGACCAGGTCGGCGGTCCACAACTGGCCGAGATCCGCCAGCGCGACGGTCAGGGCGACGTCGGCCCGCGCGCGACGCAGTTCCGTCATCAGGACGGCTTCGTCATGCGTTTCGAGCGACAGGACGTGATTGCAAATCTTCGCAATGCGGGCTTCCGGCGCCTCCGTGACACGGGTCAGAAGGCGCGCGGGGTCCGCGCGCATCAGATCACGCAGGAACGGCGCCCGGGCGGCACAGGTCAGAATCAGGGCGTTGAGCGCCGGCACGTCGCGGCACAACACCTGCAAACTGTCCGCGCTGTCGGCGGATCGCGCCTTCAGGTCGTCGAAAAAACCGGCGCCGTCTTCAGGCGGGTTGGCGACGCTGCCTGGGATGACGCGTTCGAACAGACGGCCCGCGTCTTCGATAAAGTCCGGATTGTAATCGCGCATATCCATCAGGCCTGCCCCTTTCCCTGCCTCAGGGGGAAAGATAGCACAGCCTTTAATCCCGGTTCGTTGTCTTCCAGATCCAGTCGGCCGCCATGCAGCCGCACCACCGCATCCACCAAGCTCAACCCCAGTCCGGATCCCGGTTCTGAACGGCTCTCGTCAAGTCTGACGAAGCGTTCCAGAACCCGCACCCGGTCCGGTCCGGCAATTCCGGGGCCGTTGTCCACGACCGTACACGTGATGTGGCCGGGATCGTGGCGAACGAAGACGGCGATTTTCGGGCCGCCAGGCGCCGTACTCGTGGCGCAATATTTGATCGCATTGTCGATCACATTGGCCATGGCCTGGCCGATGAGTTCGCGATTGCCCTCCACCTGCGGCGTTTCCAGGATATCGGTGGAAAACCCGATGCCCGCCTCCTCGGCTACCGGCTCATAGAGCTCACACATTCCGGTGACGATGTCGGACACTGAAACCGGATTGAAGGCGGCGCCCGTCGATCCCGCCTCGATGCGTGAAATCATCAAAAGCGCGTCGAATGTGCGAATCAGCTGGTCCGCCTCGTCGATCGTCTCTTCCAGGGAGCGCTTGTAATCGGTGAGCGTGCGCTCGTCCCTTTTGGCGCTTTCCAAGCGATTGCGCATGCGCGTCAGCGGGGTCTTCAGGTCGTGCGCGATGTTGTCGGAAACGTGTTTGATCCCGCTCATCAGGCGCTCAATGCGCACCAGCATGGCGTTCAGGCTTTCTGCGAGACGATCGAATTCATCGCCGGTTCCGGTCACCTGCAGACGACCGGACAGATCGCCGTCCATGATCTGACGGCTGGTTGCCGAGATGGAATCGATGCGTTGCAGCACCCGTCGGCTCACGAAAATCCAGGAGATCAGGCCGAGCAGGATGATCGTGCCGCCGGCGACGAGCACGGCGCTGCCGATGGTGCGTTTCAGGTGTTCGCGTTCTCCCACATCGCGCCCGACGAGGATCTGGAATCCGTCGCGCAGACTGAAGACCCGCACCAGGGCGGAGTGGCTGATGTCGCCATCGCCGGTGTCGAGCCGGCGATAGCCGACCGGCCGCGGTCGTCCGTCGGGATCGTCGAAGACGTCGCGGTCAAGGCTGGCGACGTTTCCCGCCAGCACGTTGCCGGCGAAGTCGGTGACCAGATAAAGGCTCGCGCCCGGCTGGCGGCTGCGCCGGTCCACCACGCGCACCAGACCGCGAATGCCGGTCTTGCGATAATGCGCGGCAAGCCCGCGAATCTCGGTTTCGATGCGATCGTTCAGGTGGCGGGCGAGCACACGTGTGGTGTTGAACGAGATATAGCCGATCAGGAACAGCGACAGCACCGTGAAGACGGCGAGGTAGAACGCCGAAAGCTTGAAGGCCGTGGTGCGGAGAACTTTACCGATTGGCGTCACTGATCATGTATCCCGCGCCGCGCACGGTATGCAGCAGCGCATGTTCGAAGCCCTTGTCGATCTTGCCCCGCAAGCGCGAGATGTGCACGTCGATGACATTCGTCTGCGGATCGAAATGATAGTCCCAGACATTCTCCAAGAGCATGGTCCGGGTCACCACCTGGCCGGCATTCTTCATCAGGTATTCCAGAAGCCTGAATTCGCGCGGCTGTAGCACGATCGGCGATCCGGAACGGGAAACCGTATGAGAGAGCCGGTCAAGCACAAGATCGCCGACCGTGTAATTGGTTTCCACCTCGCCCGGCTTGCGGCGCCGGGCGAGCGCCTCGACACGCGCCAGCAATTCGGAAAACGCGTAGGGTTTCGTCAGGTAGTCGTCGCCGCCGGCCCGCAGACCGGTCACCCGGTCGTCGACCTGTCCGAGCGCCGACAGGATCAGGACCGGCGTGTCGTCGCCACGGCCGCGCATGTCCTCGACGACTGAAAGGCCGTCGCGTTTCGGCAACATCCGGTCGACGACCATGACGTCATAGCTCCCCTCTGAGGCCAGATGGGCGCCCTCTTCGCCGTCCGCGGCGTGGTCGATCGCGTGACCGGCCTCGCGCAGGGCTTTGCTCAGATAGACCGCCGCCTCGCGGTCGTCCTCAATCAGCAGAATTCGCATGGCGGTATCATACATCAACGGGCCGGTTTTGCCGGCCTTCGCGTTTGCTCCAAAATGTCAAAGACGGCAGACCGTGTAACACGGCCTGCCGCCATTTGAAGCCGGATCAACGGGGGGCGAGGAACATTGACCCAGCAACAAGTGTATCCGGTACTTAAGGTCAGGCCCTTTCGATCGGCAGCGCGACGAACCGCACGCCGTTCCGGGTCTGGACCTGGAAGAGCACAGCCTTGCGGCCTGCTGACCGCGCCTTGTCGACACTGTCCTGAACGTCGCGCGGACGGGTCACCGTCTCCCCGCCGATCGACAGGATCACGTCGCCGCGGCGCAGACCCTTGTCGGCGGCCACGCTGCCCGGCTCGACCTCGACGATGGCAACGCCGCCATCCGCTCCGGCCTCGGCGCCCGGTACGAGTGCCAGACCGAGCTTTTCGTTCATGTTGTCCTGCGGCGCCGCCTCCAGGCTGGCGCGCTGGTCCGACCCCGGCAATTGTCCCAGCGATACGGTCATGTCCACCTGACGGCTATCGCGCCACAGCGTGACATTGACTTCCGTACGCGGTTCATAGGCCGCAATCACCTTGGCGAGATCGCGCGGCGACTCGATCGCCTTGCCATCGACGGCGATGATCGCATCTCCGGCCCGAATGCCGGCCCGCAACGCCGGGCTGTCCGGTTGCGGTTCGGTCACAAGCGCACCGCTTTCCGCTTCCAGACCGAGGCTCTCCGCGATGTCGGCGGAAATCGGCTGGATCTGTACGCCGAGCCAACCGCGGACGATACGCCCGTCATCTTTCAGGTCTTCAATAATCGTCTGGGCTGTCGCTGCGGGAATGGCAAAACCGATCCCGACGGACCCGCCGGAGGGCGAGAAGATCGCGGTGTTGACGCCCACGACGTTGCCGCTCAGATCGAAGGTCGGGCCGCCGGAATTGCCGCGATTGATCGGCGCGTCGATCTGAATGTAGTCGTCATAGGGTCCTGAGCCGATCTCCCGGCCGCGGGCCGAAACGATGCCGGCCGTGACCGTGCCGCCGAGGCCGAACGGATTTCCGACCGCCACGACCCAGTCGCCGACATAGATGTCCGACGTCGCCCAATCCACGTGGGCGAAGGTCCGCTCGGCGTCGACCTTGAGAAGCGCAAGATCGGTCTTGTCGTCCGTGCCGATGATCCGCGCATCATAGGATTGCCCGTCAGTCAGGGTGACCGTCACGGTTTCGGCGTTGCGGATAACGTGATTGTTGGTCACGACATAGCCGTCATCGGAGATAAAGAAGCCGGACCCCTGACCGCGAGAGAACTGACGACCGCGGCGCTCGCGGCGATCGCTGCGCGGACCGCGGAAATTGTCACCGCGTTCCTCGAACCGACGGAAGAACCGCTCCAGCGGGTGGCCGTCGGGAAATCCTTCGAAGTCCTGTGAACTCGAGGCGATCGGGCCTGACTTCGCCTTGACCTGGATCGACACGACAGCCGGGCGCACTCTTTCGACAATCGGCCGGAAGCTCGGGATCGCCACGGCCTGGCGGGTCTCGCTCTGTTGGGCCTCGGCCACGCCCTGCGCGATGGCGGGGGACGGCGACAGGAGATAAGACTGGCCGGCATATCCGGCTGCGCCGAGCGCGAAAGCGCCGACAAGGAGTGCGGCGCGGTGGCGCCGAAGGGGGGATGTCTTTCTGGACGGTGCGGATTGCATCGACAATGATCTCCAACTCTCATTCGGATGCCGAGCCGGGCTCTGCATCGCATTCTTGAGACCGAGATCTAAGGCCGGCTACCTTACGATCGCATGGCCACGGCATTAAAAATTCGTAAGGTTCGCCGTACGGCGCGAGCCGGCCGAAACCAAGCGGCCGCTTCCGGATGGCCCGTGCCTGGACATACCAAACCCGCAAAACCTACAATTCTTCGGACCTGCTCAAGGATTTTTTTTCCAAAGGAAGAATAAACCGGCAAATCGGCCGAGACAGGCTGACAAACACCATCTGTAACGGCGCTTCTTCCCCCAAAAAATACTGAATTTTAACAAACACACGTGTAAATGGCGTAATCCAATTAATGGGGGAACCAATCCATGAGGACTTTTGTAAAAACCGCAGCAATCCTGATGCTGACCACGGGCTTCGCTTCGGCCAACGAATTCGAGGCCGAACTGATGACGTTGGCCAAAGGCAAGATCGCCGAGATCGCGGAAGCCGGCAATGTCATTTCGGCCGTCAAGGCACAGAACATCGAAACGGCAAGCTTCGATCAATCGAAGATCGACGCGATGGACAAGACCTGGCGCGCAGAAACCGATGCCAGCGATCAGCCGATGATCGACAGGGTCCTGGACAGCCCGCTTTCGGCATTTCTCGCCGATGCCCAGGATGCCAGCGACGGCCTGTTCACCGAGATCTTCGTCATGGACGCCCGCGGCCTCAATGTCGGACAAAGCGACGTGACGTCCGATTACTGGCAGGGCGACGAAGCCAAGTGGAAAAAGACTTACGGCGCAGGTGCCGGCGCGGTGCACATCAGTGAACTGGAAGAAGACGATTCCACCCAGACGCTGCAGAGCCAGGTCAGCGTCACGGTCGTCGATCCGTCGAATGGCAATGTCATCGGCGCAGTCACCTTCGGCGTGAACGTCGAAAAACTCTGATTGACGCTATCTGGGGCGGGCGCTGGACGACGCCCGCCCCACGTTTCTGTGTTCTGGTGGGGGTGCGTGTGAAGATTTCAGCTAAATTGTCTGCAGTTGTCGTGGGCATGGGCCTGATGTGCTCAGCCGGAGTCGGGGCGGCCAGCTACCTGTCGGGCGCGGCCAGCGTACGCGACCTTGCCGAGCAGAGGCTCATGGCGCTCGCCGAGGGCAAGAAAAACGCCCTTACGGACTACCATGACAACCTCCGCTCGGGACTCGTTTCCGCAGCCTCAAGCAAGACAATCCGGGCCGCCATCGCGGATTTCTCCAAAGGCTGGGCGAAGTCCGGCGATGACCCTGCGGCGCAACTCACCGACACCTATATCGCACAAAATCCACATGCCGCCGACGCACGCGACGAGCTCGTCCGTGCCGGCCGCAAGCCTTATGACAAGGCCCACAGAAAATTCCATCCTGTGCTCCGCCAGTCCATGATGGACGGCGGCTTCCGGGATCTGCTGCTTGTCGATCCGGACGGCAACGTCGTCTATTCGGTCAAAAAGTACAGCGATTTCACGGCCGAACTGACCGGTTCCGCCTGGGCCGGCACCGTGCTTGCCAAGGCGTTTGACGCGGCTATCAGCGGCGCGGCCGGTGACGTGCACTATTTCGACCTGGAACGGTACGGCCCGCATGGCGACCTTCCGGTCGGTCTGATTTCGGCGCCGATTTCCATCGGCAAAAAGAAGATCGGCGTTCTTGTCTATGCGCTGTCGACCGATCGCATCAGCGCCACGCTCGGCCACTATTCCGGGCTCGGCGAGACCGGCAACGTATTTTTCGTCAACCGGGACGGCTTGATCCAGAATGACAGCCTGCGCACGCCGGAAACCTCGGAACTGGCGAGCACCCAACTCAAGCGGGAGCAGGTCATGGCGGCGCTCGGGTCGACGCCGACATTCGCGACCATCGACCAGGTGGACGGCGCGACAGTCGATGCAGCGCTCGTACCCTTCAATTCCTTGAGCCGGTCCTACATCATGGTCGTCTATCAGGACATGGCGGAGGTGCTGGCACCGCTTTCGACGTTGCGCAACTGGATCGTCTCGATCGCGTTGATCAGCGCGGTTCTGTCCGGCGGTGCCGGGCTCTACTTCGCCCGGCGACTGACCGGCCGCATCGACCGCCTGTCGGGCGCCATGGCGCATCTCGCCGAGGGCAATACGGACGTGGCGCTGCCGGCGGATCGGAACAAAGACGAAATCGACGCCATGACCCGTTCGGTCGGGGTTTTCCGGGACAATGCAATCGAACGTCAGCGGCTTGCCGCGGAACAGGACGAGGCGCGCCGGGTTCGCGAAGACCGGGCCAACCGGATTCGTGACCTGATCGAAACCTTCCGCACGGACGTGGCAGGCATGCTGAATGCGGTCGGCGAGAATGCCGATCACATGCAGGCCACTGCAGACGCGCTGACCAAGGTCGCCGAGGAAACCGCGGGCAATGCCAATGGAGCGGCCGCGGCTTCGGAACAGGCTTCGGGGAACGTACAAACGGTCGGCGCGGCGGCGGAAGAACTTTCGGCCTCGATTACCGAAATCGGCCGGCAGGTCGCGACCACCACCGATATCGTCGGTGCCGCGGTCACCTCCGCCGAACAGACAAACGCCAAGATCGGCGGCCTGGCGGAAGCGGCGAACCGGATCGGGGAAGTCGTGACGCTGATCCAGGCGATTGCTGAGCAAACGAACCTGCTCGCCCTGAACGCCACGATCGAGGCGGCCCGGGCCGGCGACGCCGGACGCGGCTTCGCTGTCGTGGCTTCGGAAGTCAAGGAACTGGCAACACAGACGGCCAGCGCGACGCAGGACATCAGCGGACAGATTTCGGCGATCCAGTCAGCGACGATGGAAGCCGTGGATGCCATCAACGAGATCACCGAATCCATCGGCGCCATCAACGAATACACCTCGACCATCGCATCGGCCGTCGAAGAGCAAGGCGCGGCGACAACCGAGATCTCCGCCAACGTTCAGGACGCGTCGAGCGGTACCCAGGACGTGGCAGCAACCATGGCCGGCATTACCGAGCAAATCCGCGAGACCAGCCAGTCGGCCAATCAGGTGCTGATGGCCTCCGAAGAGGTGAATGGCCAGGCCGGCGGTCTGCGCAAGACCGTGGACCGCTTCCTGGCTGACGTCGAGGCGGCGTAAGCGCCCATAGGGCGGCTCCCCGCCCCTGCCTGATCAAGCCCCTCCACCTTCTCCAGAAACACTGCCAGGCTCCGGCGATCGCCGCAGCCTGGCAGTCGATTCGACCGCCGCGTCATCCCAACGCGCTTGCGGTGCCCCAGAAATTCGCATACCGTTTCGAAGTATTGCTCTCACCTAATCATTGCGCGTAGTCAGACTTGGAAATGGAGAGGAGGTTTCCGGAACTATTCGATTGGCGGTCAATTCTTCCGCAAGTTTCGCATTACAACCAAACATAAAGGTTTTCGAAGATTTCGCCTATTCATTGCCGATATCTTCGTAATCATTGCGACTGCTTGATCCTGGAATCCTGACTGCCAGAATTTCAATTTTTGCACGGTCATGCATGCAAACGCGATGGCCGATGCCCGGGCATTGTGGGAGCTCGCATGATCAGACTTTCGCCGTTCGTGATCGCCATCTTTCTGTTTTTGATCGGATTTTCGTTGCCCGGATCGGATCCGGTCAGCGCTCAGAACACACCGCCGCCACCGCCGGCACTTTACCATTATGCCGAAAACGGCGCCGCGCAGGGGCCGGTACCGCTGGCGCAGATCCAGGCCCTGATCGCTTCCGGGACCATCACAACAGATACGCTGGTCTGGCGCCCAGGATATGCCAACTGGCAGAAGGCCGGAGACGATCAGACGCTTGCAGGTCTGTTTGCGACCGCAGCGCCCGCGGCAGGCGTTCCCGCCAAATCAGCCGTCGCCTTCCGAGACCAGGCGGTGCCGGACACGGGCCGCGGCAATTTCCCGGCATTCCATCTGCTCGTCCCGCAAGGCTGGTCGTTTGACGGCAAGCTCATTCCCGTTCCGGCCTATTCGATGGTTCCCTATATGGGCGGTTTCGAAGTGAAGGCGCCGGACGGCCGGCTCGTCAGTTTCGCGCCGTTCAACGAGTTCGGCTACAGCGACATGGTCCAACTGCAACCGTTGCAGCCCTTCCAGGGAAGACCCTTCTTCCGGCGCCCGAATTCGCTCGGCGAATTCCTGACCGCGATCGCCCAGTACAATCCGGAAAGACGCATCTCCGATATCCAAGTGATCTCGGAGGACGTTGTTCCGGAGGCGACGGAGATGGTGCGCCGGACCAATGCCTATGGCTACAACCAGGCCCGGCAATACACACAGCAGAACGCCGCACGCGGCGAAACCTGGACCTACGACGTGCATGTACGCCGCGTCGTCATGCAGTACACCGAAAAGGGTCAGCGGCTGGAGTCCACGACGTTTGCCGTGATCGGCTCCAACACGATCACCTATGCAAACGGCGCGGTAAAGTCGGCGAACTGGCTTGTCACCGACGCCTATTCGGTCGGCGGGCCCGTCGGAACGGACTACATCAACGATCCCGTACTGGCCGCCATCGTGCGGTCACGGCGCATCAATCCGGATTGGGCGCACGCAATCGACCAATGGTATGCCGGCGCGCGCCAGCAGATCATCCGGGAAGGCGCGGCCGCAGCCGCAGCGGCGCAGAGCAATTGGAGCAATACGCGCAGTCAGAAGTCCGACGATGTGCTCGATATCAGTTTCAACGGATGGAAGAAACGCAACGCTATCTCCGATGGGTCGCAGACAAATCTCGTCAATTCGATCCATGAGCGCACGACCTACGCGACACCGTCCGGCCAAAACGTGAACCTGCCGAGTTTCTACAGCAATGCGTTCACGGACGGTCAGGGCAATTACGTCCTGCACAACGACGCCAATTACAACATCAACACCGACCCGACCTTCAACAGCCAGAACTGGCAACGCATCCAACCGGTTCAATGAGATGGCCCGGCTTTCGGGACCCGGCGCGTCAGCGGGGAACGGCACTGCATCGGCCGGCCCTGCCCGCGTCCATTCCACACCATTCTGCAATGCCATCGGGGGAATTGGTATGAAACACAGACCGAATACGCGCCGCCGGCTTACCGGCAGCGGCCTCATTTGCGTGCTTGCCGTCATCCTGAGTATCGGCCTCGATCTGCCGGCGTTTGCGCAGGCGTTCACGTCGTCGACCGTCAACGGTGTCACCGTCAAGGTTTCCGGCGGCAGCAATCAGAGCGTCAGCGCGATCGATGGCGGTGCCCGGGTCATGCTCGACGGGCGCGAAATCCTGGCCACGCAACGATCGGTCACCATCGACGGGCTTGTGTATCCCGTCGAGCGGTATTCCGAACTGACGATCGAAGCCGGCGAATGGGACCTGACGATCAAGGCGGATGGCGTGCTCGTCTACCGGATCTCGGAAATCGACGGCCTGAGGGCCGCTGCCGACAAAGGCAATCCGGTGGCGCAGAACAATCTGGGCGTTCGCACGCTCGCCGGTGAGGGCGTCAAACGAGACCCGGCGCGCACCGTGGCTTTGTACCGCGCGGCAGCCGAACAGGGTCTGGCAACCGCGCAATCCAATCTGGCCTATCTCTATTGGAACGGCGACCACATCGAGAAGGATCCGGCCCAAGCCATTGCCTGGGCGAGAAAGGCCGCCGACCAGAATTACGGAGCAGCCCTGTTCCTGGTGGCCCGAGCCCACGAAACCGGCCTCGGCGCCTCCAAGAACCTTGCAGAAGCGGTGTCGTGGTACCGCAGGGCCGTTGAACAGGACAATCCCGCGGCCATGAACAACCTGGCCGTACTCTATTCGAACGGGGACGGCGTCGAGCAGGACAGCGAAGCGGCCCTGCAGCTCTACCGAAAGGCCAGCGACGCCGGCTACGCGCTCGCCTCGCAGAACCTCGGTACGCTCTACTGGCGCGGCAAACACGTTGCGATCGACCTGGACCAAGCGGAACGCTACCTGGAAAAGGCCATCGCCGACGGCAGCCGGACCGCGGCGGAAAAGCTCGATGCCCTGCGGGCGGAACGCCAGACGGCAGCCGCGGAGCCACCGGCGCTGCCACAGCCTTCAGCCGGCCCGGCCACGCCGCCGCCCCTGCCCGCGGCTCCGGCGGCAAATGCAGCCACACCGCCGCCGCTGCCGGCACCGCCGGTCAAGGACATCTACGTGGCAGTCGACGGCCAGCAGCGCGGCCCGCTCAGCAAGGACGATCTGACCGAGCTGATCCGGTCAGGGACGGTAACCGGCAACACGCCCATGTGGAAGCAGGGAATGGCGGAATGGCAGCCTGTCGGCTCCCATCCCGACTATGCGTCGTTCATTGCGAGAGCCCAGCCGACACCTCCTCCAATCCCAAAAGCGCCGGCCTATTTTGCATTGATCGACGGCCAGCAGCAGGGTCCGTTCTCGGTCGATCAGATCACCGCTATGGCGGCGAGCGGCCAGGTGAGCGGCACGACCCTGATTTGGCGATCCGGCATGGCCGACTGGCAACCGGCAGGATCGTATCCGCCGCTTGCCGCCGCCTTTTCGGCCGGGCCGCCCCCGATACCGGCGGGACCGCCACCCGTGCCGGCCGCCCCACCTGCGGTACCGGCCGCAGCACCAGGCGCCCAGTCCCCCGTGCCTGGCAATCCGACGCCGCAGCCGGCGCAGTCAGTCCGCGTGCGTTCCTATTGCAGCGCAACGGGCAAGGAAGGCATCGGGTCGGGTCCGACATTCGACATTGCCCGACAAAAGGCGATCCAGGCCTGCGTGGCGAATGGCGGCCTGCCGAATTGCTGTCCGAGCGACGTGAGCCAGATCCGGTAGCTCAGGCTGACGAATCGCTTCGAGGTCCCTGTGACAAAGAAAAATGGGCCGCTGACCTGGTCGGGTCAGCGGCCCCAGTGTTTGGATGGTGTCCGTCCCGGCGTTGCCCGGAACGGTGGCCAAGTTTACAGCTTCTTATTTGAAACCCTGATCGTCTCCCCTGCGGGTTGGTCACAAGCCGACGTTGTTCTCAGGTGAACCGGGCATCCAGGTAAATCGGGCCTTCATGCAAACCGAGCCGCCCCTCGTCAGCCCGGCAATCTGCCTTTATGCCTTGCCGCGGTTCGGTGTCCGCCGTTCTCCCCCTTGCCGATTTGCGACCGGCTGGTCCGTGTCTGGTTCATCTGTTCCGGTACCGTCTTTCCGCGATCGATGTCTTAGCGGTTTCGACGGAGCCGGGTGCTCAAGGGCCTGAAACTTCAAAGTCCTTTTCACTAACATGACGGATAGCTTGCACTCCGCCTTAAGTCTTTAGACAGGAGTCTCATTTTTAGACCTGTCGGCAGGACGTTTTCCTCGCTGATGCCCGAGCGTGCCAAGGCCAGATGATGTCCGCCGGCGAATCGATCCGAACCTTTGCTTGTCTTGCCCTGCCATGTGCGCTCGTCGCGGCACCCGTCGGGACAGGCGGCGTTGAGGACATAACCGACCGATCCCTGCCCACGCTCGCATGCGAGCCTGTCCCGCAATTGACCGTCCGAACCGGTTGATTTGCGCAAAAATGCTGGAAATAGCCGGTTTTCCGGGCTTTCGATCCAGACATGCGGGAAAAAATTCGCTGCCGGCGCCCAATGGCGGCTTGCACTCCCGGCCCGGCGAGGCTCCTGACCGTCGGGCAAAAGGGGCGCCGGCAGCTTTTCGTCGCGTGGGTGCCCCCGCGCAGACTTAGTCGGAGTAATCTCCGAACCGGACTATGAACGACCCTCTTGAGACAGTTGCATCCAGATATCGTCAGGATGGGTCGTTCATGATGCCGATATTATGCATCGACCCGGCAATGTCATTGGCTGTGCGTCTCAATCTTCCGGATTGCACATGTTCTTGAAAAGATGCTGCGTCACACGCACGAACCGACTTGGCGAACGCAGCGTGTATGCGGTGACTTGCGCGTCGCCCAAGACACGGTCGTGGGGCAACGGAGCCCGCCAATCTATGTCCGCTCAAACGGATATCATCTGTTCCTTATGTGATGCGGACACGCGAAACAGTGAAAGGCCGTGTCGGCCGAACCGATTGGTGCCAACCGATTGTCCTGTTTCAGACATCGTTTCGGTACAGGCCGCGCTTATGGCCGACCTTTGGTAACGACGGCCGCTCCCGCCTCCAGTGTACGGTGGACCGGGCAGCGGTCGGCGATTTCCAGCATACGCGCGCGCACATCGGGCTCAAGGTCGCCCTCTATCGAAATCACCCGTTCGAACCGGTCCACCTTGCCGTTCCGTTCACGGACCTCATCGGCGCAGTCCGTGCAATCGGCCGCGTGGACCTTGCCGTGCATGACGTCCACCGAAATACCGGTCACCGGCAGCTTCTTGTGATTGGCGTAGAGCCGCAGGGTCATCGTCGTGCAGGCCCCGAGAGCCACGGACAGGTAGTCATAGGGAGACGGCCCGCTGTCCGTGCCGCCCAGGTCGCGCGGCTCGTCGGCCAGAAGGTGATGCCGCCCCGAGATGACGCTGTTCTGAAACGTGCCCGAACCGGTTTCGGTCACACGAACAACGCCTTCCGGACCTCTATTCTGCGTCGAGTCCGTCGTGTCGGCGCCGGCATCAATGTAGCGCGAGGCCCAGGCGGCAATGACATTTGCCGCATAATGGGCATCGGCCTTGTCGCTCAGGAGATGGTCGGCATTGTCCAGCGAAATGAAGCTCTTGGGGTGCTTGGCGGCGGTGAAGATCGCGCCTGCATTGTCGATGCCGACCGTGTTGTCGAACGGTGCGTGGAGCACCATCAGAGCTTTCTTCATCGAGGCAACACGGTCGCGCACGGTCTGGGTCGCCAAATCGTCGAGGAATTGTTTGCGAATCGTGAAATTGCGGCCGGCGAGCGATACTTCCGCCTCGCCACGCTCCGCGATTTCGTCGAGCTTGGCACCGAAATTGTGCACGACGTGATCGGCATCGGCCGGGGCGCCAATGGTGGCGACGGCTTTTACCTCTGGGATGTCGGGCGCGGCGGCAAGGACGGCGGCCCCGCCGAGCGAGTGGCCGATCAGGATCGACGGCGCGCGGTAGGATTGCCGCAGAAAGTCGACCGCGCGCACAAGATCTCCGACATTGGAGGAAAAGTTGGTGTTCGCGAACTCGCCCTCCGACGATCCGAGGCCGGTGAAGTCGAAGCGCAGGACGGCGATGCCGTTCGCTGTCAGGCCGGCGGCAATGCTCTTTGCGGCCAGGATATCCTTGGAGCACGTGAAACAATGGGCGAACAGCGCATAGGCGCGGGGCGGGCCGGCCGGCAGGTCAAGCCGGGCGGCGAGTTCGCCGTCCTGGCTTCCCTTGAAAGTGACTTTTTGAGTTTTGGTCTCGGCCATGGTCGCTCCCCTCTTGCCTGAAGGGATGACCGTATACCCCTTCCCCTTTTCCGGCGATATAGGCCCGTATGACGGCAGGGAAATGGATGCCGGCTACTTGCCGTCGCGCAACAGCGCTTCGACCCGCGCCTCTTCTTCCGGGGTCAGGGCGGTGGGTCCGGCAGGCCGGGCCTGACGCCCCCTCAGGAAAAACACGACACCGATCGCACCGCCGATCAGAAGCAGCGGTGTGATCCCCCAGAGAACCAGCGTATGCAGGCCGAAGCGCGGTGTGAGCAGCACGTATTCCCCGTAGCGGTCGACCAGATAGTCGAGCACGGCCCTGTCAGTGTCGCCGGCGGTCAACCGCTCGCGCACGATGACGCGCAGATCCCGCGCAAGCGGTGCATCGGATTCGTCGATCGACTGGTTCTGGCAGACCAGGCAGCGCAATTGTGCCGAGAGATCGCGGGCGCGCTCCTCAAGCGCCGGGTCCTTCAGCACTTCGTCGGGACGTACGGCGGATGCCGGCGCGGTCGCGACGGCAATCAGCATGCAGGCCGCGAGACCTGCCGCCAATGTTTTTTTAACGCACTGGATGCCCGGTCCGAACATGGTCATGCGGTCGCCTCCGCCGGTTGCGCCGCCGCCTTGGCTCGAGCCGGCGCGCCGACCCGGAGGCGACGGTCGGTCAGCGACAGCACACCGCCGAGCGACATGATCAGGCAGCCGATCCAGATCAGCGTGATGAACGGCTTGTAGTAGACGGTGACGACCTGTCCGGCGTCGATCGGATCTCCCAACGTAACGAATACCTGCGAGAACCAGTGGGTGTGGATACCGGCTTCGGTCGTCGGCATCTGGCGCGCAGGATAGAAGCGCTTGGAGGGTTCGAGCGTCGTCACCTGCTGAGCCGTGTTCTGACGCAATACGGTGATGGTGGCGACATCTTCGCGGAAATTCGGCCCGGAACGCTGGCCTACCGAATCAAAACGGACCATGAATGGACCGGCTTCGACGGTGTCGCCGGGTTGCATGACCTGGATGGATTCGGTCTGGGTGGCGGTGCTTGCGACGATGCCCAGCATCATGACACCGACACCGGCATGCGCGACCATCGTGCCCCAGGCTGACCGCGGAAGGCCACCGGCGCGGGCCAAGGCGACCGAAACCGGAACCTGGAACAGCTTGATGCGATGGGCGATTTCCGCCATTGCGCCGATGATGAGCCAAAAGCCGATGGCAATGCCGGCAAGCGCCAGGATCGGCGTGCCCCAGGTCGCATAAGCCCAAATGGCCGTCGCCAGCAATGCCAGGCCGGCCGCCGCCCAGAGCCGTTGCGTGACGGCAAGCAGATCGGCGCGTTTCCAGGACAAGAACGGCCCGAACGGAACCAGAAGAAGCAGCGGGATCATCAACGGGCCGAAGGTCAGATTGAAGAACGGCGGCCCGACGGAAATCTTCTGGCCGTTGACCGCTTCCAGGGCCAGCGGATAGAGCGTGCCGACCAGCACGGTCGCGCAGGCGACCGTCAGGAACAGGTTGTTCAGGACCAGCGCCCCCTCTCGGCTGACCGGTGCAAAAATTCCACCCATTTTCAAGGACGGGGCGCGCCAGGCATAGAGCGCGAGCGATCCGCCGATGAAGGCGACCAGAATGCCGAGAATGAAAACGCCGCGCGCCGGATCGGTGGCGAAGGCGTGCACCGACGTCAGAACACCGGAGCGCACTAGGAACGTTCCAAGCAGCGACAGCGAAAAGGCGAGCACGGCAAGCAGCACCGTCCAGACCTTCAGGGCGTCGCGCTTTTCCATGACAATCGCGGAATGCAGCAGGGCCGTTGCAATCAGCCAGGGCATGAACGAGGCGTTTTCGACCGGATCCCAAAACCACCAGCCACCCCAGCCGAGCTCGTAATAGGCCCAATAGGACCCCATGGCGATGCCGAGCGTCAGGAAAACCCAGGCGGCCAGCGCCCAGGGACGGACCCAGCGCGCCCAGGCCGGACCGATCTGGCCGAGAATGAGAGCGGCGACGGCGAATGCAAACGTCACCGACAGGCCGACATAGCCGAGATAGAGCAGCGGTGGATGGATGGCGAGGCCGATATCCTGAAGGATCGGATTGAGGTCTCGGCCTTCGAGCGGCGCCGGCACCAACCGGATGAAGGGGTTGGAGGTGGCGAGGACAAAGACCAGGAAAACCGCACAGATCCAGCCCTGGACGGCAAGCACGGTAGCGCGCAGGCGGGCCGGAAGATTGCCGCCGAAGGCTGCAACCAGCGCGCCGAAAAACGCCAGGATCAGGATCCACAACAGCATGGACCCTTCATGGTTGCCCCAGACGCCGGTCACCTTGAACAGCATCGGTTTGTCGGAATGGGAATTCTGCCAGACGTTCGTGACGGAAAAATCCGACTGGACGTAAGCAATCGTCAGCGCGGCGAAAGACAGGCTGATCAGCAGGAATTGCATGCCCGCCGTCGACCCACCGATCGCCATCAGACGCCGGTCTGACCAGTAGACGCCGGCGAGCGGCACGGTCGACTGAACGAGCGCCACGACAAGGCCGAGCACCAGCGCAAAATGTCCGATTTCGACGGTCATTCGCCTTCTCCCTTCCAGACGCCCTTGTCCTTAAGGGCGTCCGCGACCTCTTTCGGCATGTAATTCTCATCATGTTTGGCAAGCACTGTGTCGGCTTCGAACGTGCCGTTCTGCAGCATCTTGCCTTCGGTCACGACACCCTGTCCCTCACGGAACAGGTCCGGGAGCACGCCCTCATACACCACACCGACCGTGTGTTCGGTGTCGGTGACCGCAAACTTGACCAGGGTGCCGGTTCCCCGCTCCACACTGCCGTCGGCCACAAGGCCGCCGAGCCGGATGCGCACGCCGGATTCCACCGAATTTTCCGCAATGTCGGTCGGCGTGCGGAAAAATACGATCTGATCGGAAAGTGCATAGAGCACCAGGCCCGCTGCAATCGCCAGCACGCCACCCGCGGAACCGATCAAGGCCAACCGTCTCTGTTTGCGTGTCATTCCGACGTCCCGTGACCTTTCTTCAGACTTGCCCGACCTCGTATGGTCATTCAACACCAAGCGATTGTGCCGCGTCATCGAGACGCGTCAGCGCGGCCTCATCCTCGGCATGCGCCGCGCGGGCGCGCCGAACCGCCGATCGGGCGTCATCCGCCCGTCCCATGACCGTATAGGCACGGACGAGCCGGATCCATTCGTCAACGGTGCCGCCATCCGCATCGAGGCGCTCGCTCAACCCGGACACCATGGATTCGATGAACGCCTGACGATCGTCTTCCGACAGCGATTGTGCCGCCTCGATCTCCGCGCGGCTCGGCCCGGGCGCTTCGGCTGTCGGCCCGCCCGT
Organism: Rhodobiaceae bacterium; assembly: GCA_028285165.1. Lineage (GTDB taxonomy): Bacteria > Pseudomonadota > Alphaproteobacteria > Rhizobiales > JANQQB01 > JANQQB01. The sequence goes on along the minus strand of JANQQB010000324.1, from coordinate 1,598 downwards.
CGAGCCGGGCGCCGCATCCGTGTCGTCCTCATTCTGCAAGGCTGTTCGTGCAGCCGTCAGCATGGACCGTGCCATTGCGGCCCAGGGCGCATTGTCCGGCGCCCCTTCGAGCAGCCCAGTCCAGGCGGGGATCGCCTCGGCGTACCGCCGGTCCTGGTTCAGCGCCATAGCCAGATAAAAACGCGCCTTGACGCCGGACGGGTTCATCGTCGCGGATTGCTCGAAAATCCGGCGCGCGGCTTCCGGAACGATACCGGACGCCTGCATGACCATCGCTTCGCCGTAGGAACTCAAGAGGTCGGCATCCGGCTCCGTCAGTCGCACGGCCTTGCCGTAGGCCTGAACCGCCTCATCGAGCCGACCGAGCCGGGCATAGACCGGCGCGATCACCTTCCAGCCGTCTCCGTCGTTGGGGCGCCGGACCAGATGTTCCTCCACCCGCGCGACCAGATCCTCGATCCGGCCCTCGTTGCCGGGAAGATCAAGACGGGCTGCGAGCGGTGTGTCGGGGACGCCGGGCGATCCAAACGCCAGATAGCCTGAAATGCTGGCGGCGGGCAGCGCGACAAGCAGCAATACGAACGTGATCCGGGCTCCGGTCAGCGACACCGCCGTTGCGGAGTCCGCGCCGCGCGCCGCAGCAAGCAAGCGCCGGCCTATCTCGGTCTTGGAGGCCTCGCCTTCGCGGCTGTCGACCACACCGCGATCGATGTCACGCTCGATCTCGCGAAGCTGGTCCTTGTATATCTGCACGTCGCTGGCATCGGCAGCGCGCGACGATCCCGCAAGGAGCGGCCAGACCGTGCCCACCAATGTGAGCAGCAGCAGGAACACCGCCAGCAACCAGAAGGTCATGTGCTTCGTTTACCGCCCAGTGATCTTTATTCTTGAGTGACCTCGGTCAGCGCCGAAGCCGTTTCACCCGTCGCACGCGGGTGCCTCGGTCGCATTGTCTTAAGTCAAGCGTCCTGCACGTCCAACGCGCCTATAAACGACTAGTAACAATTGACGAATTGCGCAAGACGCGGCGCACCGGCTTCGCTGCGACATGATCGGCATCACGGTCGCGACCGCGTGCCATCAGGCGGGCGAACGGCGCCACTCAAGGGCGACGAAACCGGCGCAATCAGGCTGATTTCAGATTGGGATTGTTGACAGCGACATGCAGGCTGCGGCGGATCAGCCCGGCATATTCCTCATCGAAGACAATGCGGGCGAATTCAATGGAAATGTGAACCACCTTGGCCAGTTCGTCCCGCTCGGCGCTGGGCGCGTTGCGCAATTGCTCGATCAGGCTCTTCGACCGGGTTTCGATGACCTGCTCGACGTAAGATCGGGTCTTTGTGACGATGTTGTTGAGTGCCAGGCTGTCGATCGCCTTTCGAGCGGCCCGCAGGACTTTCAGGGCCTCGGTCGCCTCGTCAATCACATTCTGGTCAGGTGCGGAGATGGCGCCTTTGGCGGTGCGGGCTTGCAGCGCGGCCTTGACCAGCCGCGGCGAACTTTCGACGCTGTCTTTGAGGATGTCAGACGTCTCGCTGCGACACCAGGCCAGCCGGTGCGACCAGTCGGGGACGTTCGCCACGTCGATCGCAATC
>JANQQB010000318.1 GCA_028285165.1 Rhodobiaceae bacterium | reverse complement strand
TTGTGGGCAAAGGACAGGGATCTCACCTCCGACCCCTATGAAGGCGTCGGCGCGATTGCGCTCGCCGGATCGGCCTATCTCGGCGCCACGGAGATCGGGGGCAACGGCTTTATCTCCGCGTTCGTTGCCGGGCTGTGCTTCGGTGCCGTGGTCAAGGGCCGCTGCAAGTTCGTCTATGAATTCACCGAAAGCGAAGGGCAATTGCTCACCTGGGGCGCGTTTTTTCTGCTCGGGCTCGCCCTCGTTCCGGAAGCGCTGCATCATCTGGATGCGGCAAGCCTTGGCCTCATTCTCATCAGCCTGTTCGTCATCCGGCCGGCCGCGATCTGGATTTCACTGATCGGATCGGACGCCTCGCCAACGACGCGCCTGTTCTTCGGATGGTTCGGCCCGCGTGGCCTCGCCACCGCCCTGTTCGCGCTGCTCGTGATCGATCACGTCGACACGGCGATCGCCGAACCCGTGCTCGCGCTTGCCGTCAATGCAGTCTGGATTAGCGCCGTATTGCACGGTCTCAGCGCCATGCCCGGCGCGGTCTGGTATGCCGGGCGCATCGCAGCGATGGGGGAGTGCCCGGAAACCCAGTCCGTGGCGACGCCCGCCAGACCCGATCCGACCAGAGATCACCCAATCCAGAACCAGCCCGGGGGACCTTCATGAAATCCGTCGCAATTGCCGAACTCGATGATCTTGCCGATCGCGCACCTGCCTATGCCCTTGTCGCGGATGTCGACCTCGTCGTCGTGCGCCACGACGACGCCGTCTCCGTCTTCTACGGCCGCTGCCTGCACCGCGGCGCTCTCATGTCGGACGGCTATGTCGACGGCGACAACCTGATCTGCGGCGTGCATTATTGGGACTACCGGCTGGATTCAGGCGTGTCGGAATACAACAACGCAGAGGCGCTGCCGAAGTTCACCTGCGTCGTGCAGGACGGCACGGTCTTCGTCGACGAGGACGAGATCAGCGCCTGGGCGCACGAGAATCCGCAGCCCTTCGATCGCTCCGCCTATCTGGGTACCTATGCCGATACGAGCCACGGCACCGCCGAGGAACCCTATACGTCCCTCATCCAGGGCTATGCCCGGGACGGCCTCAAGAAAACCGGGCACCACGGCGTCGTCGACGCCATGGGCGTGCCGCGCACGGACCTGCCGGACTGGGACGACATCCAGATCCTGACGGCGCAATTGCACCGTCCGCCGCTGCTCGACGACGATCCCGTCGGCACCGAGGTCCTGATCGGTCCCAACGCTCAAAAGCCGCTGAAGCTGGATATCCCTCTGTTTGTTTCCGACATGAGTTTCGGGGCCCTGTCCGAACCGGCCAAAGTGGCGCTGGCCCGCGGCGCAGAACTTGCCGGCACCGGGATCTGTTCCGGCGAGGGCGGCATGCTGCCGGAAGAGCAGGCCGCCAATTCCCGCTATTTCTACGAACTCGCCTCGGCCCGGTTCGGCTTCGACTGGGAGAAGCTTTCCAGCGTCCAGGCGTTTCATTTCAAGGGCGGACAGGGAGCCAAGACCGGCACGGGCGGGCATCTGCCGGGAGCCAAGGTCAAAGGCAAGATCGCCGAAGTGCGGGGATTGGAAGAAGGTCAGTCGGCGATCTCGCCGGCGCGGTTCCCGGACTGGACCGATACCGCGCAGATCCGCGGATTTGCCGACGAGGTGCGCGATCGGACCGGCGGCATTCCCATCGGCTACAAACTGTCCGCCCAGCACATTGAAAGGGACATTGACGCCGCGCTCGATGTCGGCGTCGACTACATCATCCTCGACGGACGCGGCGGCGGCACCGGCGCTGCACCGATCATCTTCCGCGACAACATCTCGGTGCCGACCATTCCGGCGCTCGCCCGCGCCCGCCGTCACCTGGATTCGCTCGACCGCGGAGACGTGACGCTGGTGATTACCGGCGGCCTGCGCAAACCGGCCGATTTCGTCAAGGCGCTGGCGCTCGGCGCCGATGCCATCGCGGTTTCCAATGCCGCAATGCAGGCGATCGGCTGCATCGCAATGCGCGCCTGCCATACCAACAATTGCCCGGTCGGCATTGCCACGCAAAAGCCGCATCTGGTGAGCCGCATCGTCGTGGAGAAATCGGCCCGCCAATTGACCAATTTCTTCGAAGCCTCGGTCGAGCTCATGCAGGTCATGGCACGCGCCTGCGGGCACGATCACCTGTCCAAGTTCAACGCCGACGATCTGACAACCTGGAAACGCGAGATGACCGATCTCTCCGGCATCGCCTATGGCGGCATAGCCCGACACTGACCGGCGGGCCTTCGGGCCCCAAAACCCTCTTCAAGATCTCTCCCTGTTCGGCCCGGCCCGGGCCGAAGACGATATCCCCTTGCTTACGAAAGGCAGCACCATGACACAGCCTCCGCATCTTCCCGATCACGATCCGAAAGACCTGGCCGGCGCCCGCACCCAAGCCCACAGGGCAGCGCAATTGGTCACTCGGGCTGCCCGCGCCAACCTGCCGGCCAGGCCCGACGACAGTCATTCCAACATGGGATGGGACCTCGAGCGCGCCTGTTTCCGATCCTGGCCCTTGCGACCCGGCCATTCTGCTCCGACCGTCGATGTGTCACTGGCCCCGCTAACGCTGAGCGTGACGCTGGAGGACGGAACGATCGAAAGTCTGCCGCTCGACGGCGTACCGGTCGCCGACGCCGATGCCTGGCTCGATACGCTGCTCGGCTCTTCGGGGCTCACGCCCGCCGGTGCCCTCGAGCTCCCCTATGACCTGCCCGACGATGTGGCAGAAATTGCCGTCTTCCACGCCCCCGACGGGGATGCGTCATCGGCCGCTTTGGCGGCCTGGTTCGGCTTTGCCGCTTCCCTCCTGTCATCGCTAGAACATCGGCATGCCGGCATCTCGCCAGGACCCAGCCCCGTGCGCTGCTGGCCCCACCATTTCGACATTGCGACATACGTGGCGCTGGAGGTCGGCAACCCGGAAACCGCACGCGGGATCGGGGTCGGCCTGTCGCCCGGCGACGAGAGCTACGGCGAGCCGTATTTCTACGTCAATCCCTGGCCGCAGCCGGACGGCATGAGCGCGCCCCTGCCCGCCGGGCATTGGCACACGGCCGGTTTCGTCGGCGCGATCCTGACCGGCACCGACACGATGGCGCTCAGCGACCGGGCAACAGAAGCAGCGGACTTTCTGGAAACCGCCCTTGCGGCCGGGCGCGAACGCCTCGGTGCCTGACGCCGACGCTTACGGCTCGTGCACGATCGGTGCGTCGGGATGGAAAGCGCGGAAAGCGAAAGCAAACGGCACGTCATAGGGAATGTCGGCCAATGCGCCGTCCGCCGACCGACGCTGCACGATCACCGTGCCGACGTCGCGACCCTTGGCGATCAAGGGGGTGTCCAGTGCCGACGCCTGACCGGGCGTCCAGCGGATGATGATATCGCCGCGTTCGATCGTGCCGTGTTTGCGCACCGTGTCGAGGCTCCAGGCCGCATCGCCGACCGCGACGACGCGCATCAGCGGCCGGCCGGGTCCGTCATAGGTACCGCTGTAGAGGAAGGGCGCGGCCGCGCTGTCATACCCCGCATAGGGGTTGCGGCCGTAGTCGCGCAGGTCGTCGCGAACGGGCACCAGCACCTTGCCGTTCGGATGCCGGGCGACAAAATCTGCAATCGATTCCAGACGGGCCGGAATGCGCGTCAATTCGGTCCCTAACCGTTCGCCGATAATCGCCAAACCCTGATATTGCTGCCACCAGCTTTCAGTGGCTCGGTCATACATGACCAGATCCGAATTGCGCAGCTTGCCGGTCGTGCCGAATGTGGTGACCGCACCGTCGACGGTGCGCTCGAACACGACCCCGGAATTACAGAGCGGGCAATAGGTCACGGCGATCGGCGTATCGCCGATCGTGTCATTGACGATTTCGTGCCAGATCAGAATGCGCAGGGGATAGGCGCGCGCCTCGCCATGGAGCGCGACGCTCATGACCGGTTCGGCCGGCGCCAGCGCGGCATTGGCCGTCGCCGCGTCGGTGAATTTCGGTTTGTCGATCGACGGTATGCCGTCTTTCGGCGGGCCGCCGGAGAAGATTTCCCCGAACCCGACCGATGTCAGCGAGAAGTCCGTCTTCGGCCACTCGCTCGTCCAGCTTCGCGGTGCCTCGGCAGAGGCTCCCGAGACCAGGAACACAAAAACGGCGATCATCGCCCAGCGCATGGCAGACATGGCAGCCTCCTTCCGGCCGGCAAAGGATGCATCAGCCAGCCTAAACCACCGCCGTCCGCAATGGAGACACAAGGCAGCACAAATGCGTGATAATCAGGTTCTGCCGGACTTTGATATCCAACAGAACGCGCAGGCATTGAACGGGGATCTCAGACACTGCCTGCCGCACCGCCGCCAACGAGTTCCTTGCCATGACCGTCACGATCCGTACCGCCTGCGATGTCGACCGCGACGAGATGGCATCGATCCATGCAAAGAGCTGGAGAAGCGCCTATCGGGACGTCTTTCCGGAAGCGTTTCTGGCGGGGCCGGTCGACCGCGACCTGCTCGACATGTGGCGATCCACACCGGACGGCAACGACGATGTCCTGCTTGTCGCGGAGGAAAGCCGTAACGCCGGAACGCGTCTCGTCGGGTTCATCGCCGTGCGCTGCCGGCCGGACCCGTTCATCGAAAACCTGCATGTGCTGCCGGCTGTAAGGTCGCAGGGACTGGGACGCAGGCTGATGGGTCGGGCGGCGGAGCGCCTCATCGGCGCCGGGCGATCGAAGGCGTATCTCTGGGTGATGGAGAGCAATGCCGGGGCGATCCGATTTTACGAAACGCTCGGCGGTGTTCGCGGCGAAACCGTCACGAAGGTGTTTTTCGGCAATCCCGCAAGGGTGGTGCGGATCGACTGGCCGGACCTGTCGGTTATCGCAACGGCAATCGGCTGACCGGGCCGGTTGTCAGCATTCCGGCAGGTTGACGGCGAGACCGCCGAGGCTGGTCTCCTTGAATTTCTCGCTCATTTCCAACCCGGTCTGGCGCATCGCTTCCACACAATTGTCGAGCGGCATGAAATGCTGGCCATCGCCGCGCAGCGCCAGCGACGCAGCCGACACGGCCTTGATCGCACCCAAACCGTTGCGCTCGATACACGGCACCTGTACCAGACCGCCCGCCGGGTCGCAGGTCATGCCGAGATGGTGTTCCAGCGCGATTTCAGCCGCGTTCTCGATCTGTGCATTGCTACCGTCGAGCACGGCGCACAAACCGGCCGCCGCCATGGCCGCGGCAGACCCCACTTCTCCCTGACAGCCGACCTCGGCACCGGAGATGGACGCATTGCGCTTGATCAGGCCGCCGATCGCACCCGCGGTCAGCAGGAAGTCGGCGATCCGGTCGGGCGACGCGTTCACGCAATGATCGAGATAGTAGCGCAGCACGGCCGGCACCACACCCGCCGCGCCGTTGGTCGGCGCCGTCACGATCCGACCGCCAGCCGCATTCTCCTCGTTTACGGCCATCGCATAGAGCGAGATCCAGTCGTTCACCACGTGGGGATGGGCATCGTTACGCCCGATCTCGCCCTTCAACTGAGCCTGGATGGCGGATGCCCGCCGCCGCACATTGAGCCCGCCAGGCAGAATACCATCGACCGACAGACCCCGGTCAATGCAGGCATTCATCACTGTCCAGATTCGGTCGAGGCCGGCATCGAGGTCGGCGGCGTCGCCGCGGGCGACTTCGTTTGCCCGCATCATCTGCGCAATCGTCAGGCCGTGCCTGGCACCGAGTTCGAGCATTTCCTCAGCGTTGGCGAACGGGTACGGCAGATCCGCATCCCCTGCACCATTGTCGATTGAGGACTCGGCCGACCGTTCCGCCTCGGTAACAACGAAACCGCCACCGATCGAATAATAGGTCTCCGACACGTACAGCGCACCGTCGGCGTCGAACGCCTCGATGATCATACCGTTCGGATGGCCTTCAAGCGGTCCGTCGTAGTTGAACACGACGTCGGCTTCCGGGTCGAAACGCAGAGGCGGCAAGCCGGTATGCTCGATGCGATGTTCGGCAGCCAGGGCTACCAGCGCGGCTTCTGCCCGAGCCGGATCGAGCGTTGCCGGTTCGATGCCGAGCAGACCAAGCACGACGGCCCGATCCGTCGCGTGCCCCTTGCCGGTAAAGGCCAGCGAGCCATAAAGCGTTGCGCGAACGTGCACGGCACTCTGCGCTGCCTCGGCCCGCAACAGGCCGAGGAACCGTCCGGCGGCGATCATCGGTCCCATCGTATGGGACGACGACGGACCGACGCCGATCTTGAACACGTCAAAGACACTCAGAACCATAGCGGATTCCTGTCAATCGCCTGTCCGATAAAGACCCGGCGCCTGGCAAATCGATAGCCGTAGGGCGCCGACCTGCAGCCTTTCTTGACAGATAGAGCGCTTGGGTCCCGGCTCAAAACCGGCGTCAGGGCCTCCCGAATCCGACACATTTCTCCCGGCGTCATCGGGTAGGTTCGCTACACCGCTTCCAGTGAAGCCGTTGCGGGTGCCAGCGGCAGGGAAATCGTCACAACGGCTCCCGGCCCGTCGGCATTGTTGCCCGCCGTGATCTGGCCGGCGAACCGATTCACCGCATCCTGTGCGATGGTCAGGCCGAGGCCAAGACCACCGGCGCCGGATTTCGTTGTCACGAACGGTTCGAAACTTTCGGTTTCCTGACCTTGAAGAAACCCGGTGCCGTTGTCGCGCACACTGAGTTCGGCGCGATCCCCGCGAACGCTTATGCCGATTGCAATAGCCGGGTCGGCGATGTCCCGAACCGCGTCGCGGGCATTGGCCACGACATTGATCAGCACCTGTTCCAGCAGGATCCGCTCGGCAGAGACACCGATCGATCCAGCTTCATCGCCGGTCACGGTAACGGACACGGTCTCCAGATCGGCTGCCATCGTCTCCAGAACGTCCTCGGCACAGCCGCGCAACGGAACGCGATCCAGGGCGATCTGAGACCCTCGGGCCAGGCCTTTCAGCTTCTGCACGATGCCTGAAATGCGGTTGGACAACGCGGTCAGCCGACCGACACCGTCCCGGGCCTCGGTCAGACGCCCGTCGGTCAGCGTCTGTCGCAATTCGAACAATTGGGAATCGATGGCCGTCAGCGGTTGGCTGATTTCATGGCACAGCCCACCCGACAGCTTTCCGATCGCCGCGAACTTGCTGTTGATCGCAACGATCTTCTGCATGGCGCGCAATTCCTCGTTTGTCGCCTGCAATTCGCGTGTCCGGTCCGCCACCTGGCGTTCCAGCATGCGCTTGTTTTCAGCGAGCATGCGCGCCGCGCCGAGCGCGCGCATGCGCCGTTCGTAGACGATCCACAACAGAGCGAGCAGGCCGGTTGCGATCGCGCCGCCCATTCCCGTGGCCAGCATCGTGGCACGATCGATCTGCTGCATCGGAGACAGCATCACCACCGTCCAGCCGAGGTCGGTCATTTCCCAGCGGCTGACCAGCAGGCGTCGGGCCGGGCCGTCCGCAGATGCGGCAAGTTCGGCAATCGGCGCGTCGGCGGTTCCATCCGCCGCCACCGTCAGACCGAGTGGCGACAGCGAATCCGCAGGGTATTGCCGCGTGCGCAGGATCTCGCCGCGCCGTTCCTCTGACAATCGACGTGTCGTGCGATAATGCCATTTCGGTTCCGTCGAGACGAAGACCACGCCGGCATCATCGACGACAAGGACCTGTCGGTCGCTGCGGCGCCAGACATCTTCAAGCGCGCCGACGCCCATCTTGACGACCGACACGCCGGCAACCGTGCCGTCGACCACGATCGGCGCAGAGAAGAAATATCCCCGTTCAAGCGAGGTGGTACCCAATGCAAAAAAACGACCGGTTTCGCCGGCCAGAGCGTCCTGAAAATACGGTCGAAACGAAAAGTTCTTGCCGACGAAGGTTCCGGGGTCGCTCCAGTTGCTGGCGGCCAGCGTCGTGCCGTCCCGGCCGATCACATAGGCTTCCAGCGCCTTGGAAATCGTCTTGACCTCGACCAGCCGTTCATTGACCGCGGCAAGGTCGCGGCCATTGCGAAAAAACGCCTTCACGCGCGGATCACCGGCCGTCACGCCGGCCAGGGTTTCGAACTTGGCGACCTCGCCGGCAATGCCTTGTGCAATCAGGCTGAGCGCGCTGCGCGTTTCGGCCCGCGTCCGATCAAGCGCTGCGGTGTGGTAGGCGTAACCGCTCGCCCAGCCCGACAAACCGATGGCAAGCAAGGCCAGAACAAGCGCTCCCACCCGCATGCCGCGTCGCTTCGCTGCGGTCGTCGGGCCGGAGCCGAAGGCTTCGATTTCCGTGGCGCCATTCATGGGCTTGTTCTTCGACGTTTCCTCACCCGCAACGCGTCGCTCCGATTCAGCCGGCGCGATCACCCGACGGGTATCGACAGTATCGGTCGGCGGGGCCGCAAAGACAACCGTACCGCATTGCGCGCCTGGAAGAGCCCAATGCCGGAATGTCAGCTCTGCGCCGTTGCGACGCCGAGCGTTTTCATTTTGTGGTAGAGGGTGCGCTTCTGCACGCCGATCAAGGCCGCCGCTTTTTCCACGTTTCCGTCGGCGGATTTCAGGGCGGACCGGATCACGTCGCGCTCAAGCCTTTCGACCATTTCCGCGAGCGACCGGTTCTCTGCCGCCCCGATATCGGGGTGCGCAGCCGGATCGAGTTCCAGGTCGAAACCGAGCGCATGACGGGTCGCGGCGGCTTGCAATTCCCGGACATTGCCCGGCCAGTCATGCGCGGTGAGTTCGCGAAACAGGTCCGGCGTCATGGCAACGGCGGGATCGGGAACCTCGCCGAGCACCTGGCCGGCAAAATGCAGAAAGAGCGGAGCAATGTCCTCGACCCGTTCGCGCAGCGGCGGGATGCGGACCGTCAGAACATTCAGCCGAAAAAACAGATCGGCACGAAACGTGCCCTCCTCGACGGCTTCGGCGAGATCGCGTTTCGAGCCGGAGACGACCCGGATGTCGACCGGGATTTCCTCATTGCTGCCGAGCCGGACGATCTTGCGATCCTCCAGCACTCGCAGCAATTCGGCCTGCAGGTCGAGCGACATGCCTTCGATCTCGTCGAGAAAAACGGTTCCTTTGTGCGCATGCTCGAAGCGTCCGATCCGGCGTTTGCTGGCCCCGGTGAAGGCGCCGGCCTCATGGCCGAAGAACTCGCTCTGCAACAGGGTTGCCGGCAGCGCGGCACAGTTTATGGCAACAAAATTGCCCTCCGATCGCCGGCTGAACTGGTGCAGACTGCGAGCCACCAGATCCTTGCCGGCCCCGGTCTCACCGACGATCAGGACATCCGCATCCGCCTCGGCACACCGCAGGACCTGTTTGCGCAGGTTGATGATCTGGGTGGACTGACCGCGGATCGCCGCCTCGATGCCGGAGGCGGTTTCGAGCCGGCGGCGCAGATCGGCGTTCTCAAGCACGAGATCACGGGTCTCGCATGCCTTGCGGATGGCGTTGATCAGGGCTTCCGTGCGGAACGGCTTTTCGACAAAATCATAGGCCCCGTCGCGGATCGCCTCGACCGCCATCGCGATGTCGCCATGCGCGGTCATCAGGATGACGGGCACGCCGGGATCCGCCTGACGCACCTGGCGCAATACCGCCAGACCGTCGACGGTCGGCATGCGGACATCGGTCACGACCACGCCGATCCCGTCGTCGCTGAGACGTTTGACGACATCGCTGCCGTCCGGCGTCGCATCGGCGTCATAGCCGGCAACCGACAGGGCCCGTCCGAGACCGCTCAGGACATCCGGGTCGTCATCGATGAGAAGGATCCGCGTCACGCCGCCGCCCCGTCAAGCCTCCGCCGGCACCGGCCGCGGCCGGCCCGCTTCGTCGATCGCCACGAACGTGAACAGGGCTTCCGTCACCTTCTTGCGCTCCTGTGCCGGGTTGCGCAGGATCCACGCCTCGATGTGAAGACCCATCGACGTCCGGCCGACACGTTCGATGTCGGCATAGACGCACACCACATCGCCGATATTGACCGGATGAATGAAATGCATGGTCTCGATGGCGACTGTCGCCACGCGCCCGCGGGCACGGGCCGCCGCAACGATGCCACCGGCAAGGTCCATCTGCGACACGACCCAGCCGCCGAAAATGTCGCCGTTGACATTGACGTCGGCCGGCATCGCAAAGGTACGAAGCGCCAGTTCGCCGCGGGGTTCGGTTTCGTTTGAAGGCATTCTTATTTTCCCTGTCGGGCCTATCGGCCCTCCGCGCCTCTTGTTTTGTTTTTGCGTTCAGTCCTCAGGCCATGGCGCCGTTGGTATGGATCCCGGAAGAACCTCTGGTTCGGTCAGATGGCGCCCTGGGCGTCGAGGACGGCGATGGCTGTCATATTGAGGAGGCCGCGCACGGTGATGGATTGGGAAGCGATGTGGGCGGGTCGGGCGGCGCCGAGCATGATCGGACCGACCGAGACACCGCCGCCGAGGCGTTTCAAAAGGTTCAGCGAAATGTGCGCGGCATCGATGTTCGGCATGATCAGGAGATTGGCTTCGCCTTGCAGGCTTGAATGCTGATAGGCGCGGCCGCGCAGGCTTTCCGACAGCGCGGCGTCGGCATGCATCTCGCCGTCCACTTCCAGGTCCGGTGCCCGGTCCTTCATCATCTTCGTCGCGCGCCGCATCTTGCGGCCTGACGGACTGTCGCGATCGCCGAAATTGGAATGCGAGACGAGCGCGATCTTCGGCTCGACGCCCATGCGCTGCATGGTGCGGGCCGACAGGATCGCCAGTTCGGCGATCTCTTCATCGCTCGGATCCGGCGAGACATAGGTGTCGGCCACGAAGATCGTGCCCGCCGGCAGGACCAGCGCACTCATTGTCGACAGGTCACGCACACCGGGCGCCTTGCCGATCACCGAGTTCAGAATGCGCAGGTGATGGGCGAACCGGCCGTTGACACCGCAGATCGCGGCATCCGCATCGCCCTGCTGCAGCATCATCAGGGCATAGACCGTCTGGTCGCTGCGCAGACTGCGCCGGGCCTCGGTCGGCGGAATGCCCTCCCGGCCGACCAGTTCGTGCAACGCCTCGCAATAGCCGGTGCCATCGACATCCGCCGGGTCGACGACGTCGATGGTCTTGCCGATTTCAAGCCGGAGCCCCAGTTCGCGAATGCGGCGGGCGATGTAATCCGTCGACCCGACAAGCACCGGGTGTGCGATGCCGGCGTCGAGGCTCTGCTGGGCGGCCTGAAGCACTCGTTCGGTCTCGCCTTCCGCGTAGACAACGCGTTTCGGGTCGCGCCGCGCCCGGTCGAAGACCGGTTTCATCAGCATGCCGGACCGGAACACGAATCGCGACAAGGTCGCCCGGTAGACGTCGAGGTCCTCGATCGGCCGGGAAGCAACACCGCTCTCCATTGCGGCACGGGCGACCGCCGGCGCGATCTCAAGGATCAGGCGTGGATCGAACGGTTTGGGGATAATGTAGTCCGCTCCGAAGGCCATCTTGTCGACGTCATAGGCCGACAGGACCACGTCCGAGGCTTCGGCCCGTGCGATCTTGGCGATTGCCCGGGCGCAGGCCATTTTCATCTCCTCGTTGATGTCGGTCGCGCCGACGTCGAGCGCACCGCGGAAGATGAAAGGAAAACACAGGACGTTGTTGACCTGGTTCGGATAGTCCGAGCGGCCGGTTGCGATGATGGCATCGGACCGAACCGTGCGCACCAGTTCCGGCCGGATTTCCGGCTCCGGATTGGCCATGGCCAGGATGATCGGGTTTTCCGCCATGCCCGCGACCATTTCGGCGGAGACGATCCGGCCGGCCGAGAGACCGAGGAACAGGTCGGCGCCTACCAAGGCCTCGGCCAGCGTGCGGTGCTCGGTCTCGTTGGCGAAGGCTTCCTTGTAGGGATCCATCTCCTCGGTCCGGCCCTTATAGACCACGCCGCAAATGTCGGAGACGATGATGTTCTCGCGTTTTGCGCCGAACGAGATCAGGAGGTCGAGGCAGGCCAGTGCGGCGGCACCGGCGCCGCAACAGACGATGCGAATGTCGCCGATCTGCTTGCCGACGAGATCCAGCCCGTTCAATACGGCTGCCGAGACGACGATCGCGGTGCCGTGCTGGTCGTCATGAAAGACCGGGATTTCCATCCGCTCGCGCAGACGCTTTTCGATCTCGAAACATTCCGGCGCCTTGATGTCCTCAAGGTTGATGCCGCCGAAGGTCGGTTCCAATGCGGCAATCGCATCGCAGAACCGGTCGACGTCGGTCTCGTTGACCTCCAGATCGAAAACGTTGATGCCGGAGAACTTCTTGAAGAGCACCGCCTTGCCCTCCATGACCGGCTTGGAGGCGAGCGCACCGATATTGCCGAGCCCGAGCACGGCCGTGCCGTTGGAGACCACGGCGACAAGGTTGCCGCGTGTGGTGAAGCGGGAGGCCGTTGTCGGGTCTTCTGCAATCGCCTCGCAGGCCGCCGCCACACCCGGACTGTAGGCAAGCGACAGATCGTGCTGCGTCGCCATCGGCTTGGTTGCCACGATCTGCAGTTTTCCCGGGGGATCCTGCTCGTGATAGTCCAGTGCTTGGCGTTCCAGGTCTTCGGCCATGCGTTCCCCCGCGTTTTATGTTGAGTCCCTTATACCAAGCACTTGCGGATTAAACAGACAGAACTGGCCGGACGACGGATTTGTCGTCCGGCCGTCGGGTCATCCTATTGCGTGATGACTTCGGGACCCATCAGCAGGGTCGGCAACCAGGTCGAAATGATCGGCACATAGGTCACCAGGATCAGGAACAGGAACATGATCCCGGCCCACGGCATGGCTGCCTTGACGACGTCCCAGACCGGCATCTTCGCAACACCTGCGGTCACGAACAGATTGAGGCCCACCGGCGGGGTGATCATGCCGATTTCCATGTTGACCACCATGATGATGCCGAGATGGATCGGATCGATGCCCAGTTCGATGGCAATCGGGAACACCAGCGGAGCGACGATCACGATAAGGCCTGAGGGCTCCATGAACTGGCCGCCGATCAACAGGAGGATGTTCACAACGATCAGGAAGGCAATCGGCCCGAAGCCCCAGGACAGCATGACTTCAGTGATCAATTGCGGGATGCGTTCCTCGGTCAGCACATGTTTCAGGATCAAGGCATTCGCGATGATGAACAGGAGCATGATCGTCAGCTTGCCGGCCTCGAACAAGACGTCGCGCGTGTCCGAGTGCACCCAGGCCGTGACCAGCGCCTGCGGCCGGCGAAACAGCGAGACCGTCTCGCCACCTGCCAGTCTGAGCGGTCCCATGTCCTTGTAGACGAAGTTCGCGATCATGAAGGCGTAGACAGCCGATACCGCAGCGGCTTCGGTCGGCGTGAAGATGCCGCCGTAAATGCCGCCGAGAATGATGATGATCAGAAACAGACCCCAACCCGCTTCGCGTGCGGAGGCGAACCATTCCAGCCACCCCGCCCGATCCTGGGCCGGCAGTCCGAAGACCCGGGCGGCGATATAGATCGCGACCATCAGGAACAGGCCGGCGATCAGGCCGGGAAACACGCCGGCGAGGAACATACGGCCGACCGAGACATCGACGGCCGCCGCATAAACCACCATCACGATCGACGGCGGAATCAGGATGCCCAAAGTCCCGGCATTGCAGATCACGCCGGCCGCAAATCCCTTGGTGTAGCCGACCTGGCGCATGCCGGCGATGACGATGGTGCCGATCGCCACGACCGTCGCGGGCGACGACCCGGACAGCGCCGCAAACAGCATGCAGGCAAACA
The DNA here is from genome assembly GCA_028285165.1 of Rhodobiaceae bacterium. Taxonomy (GTDB): domain Bacteria; phylum Pseudomonadota; class Alphaproteobacteria; order Rhizobiales; family JANQQB01; genus JANQQB01. The sequence goes on along the minus strand of JANQQB010000318.1, from coordinate 4,342 downwards.
CGCCCGCGATCGCCAGCCCGCCCGGATAATGGCCGACGCTGGCAATCGCGAACCGGATGATGCGACGGGCCACGCCGCCGGTCGACATGAAGCCGGAGGCCAGGATGAAGAACGGGATGGCCAGCAGCGTGTAATGGCCGGAAAAGGCGTTGAACAGCGTCTGCGCCACCGAGGCGAGCGACGCGTCGGAATGGATGAACAGGAAGAGGATCGACGACAGGCCGAGGCTGACCGCGATCGGCACACCGATCATCAGGAAGCCGATGACCATTCCAAAGAGGAGGAGCACGTCCATTACGACTTCTCCCCGTTCTCGGCATCCGATCCGGCCTCGGCCTCATCCATGAGGTCTTCGGCTTCGTGGCTCGCAATCACCGTCTCGAGGCGGCCGGTATAGATGTGCCATCCCGCCTGCAGGAAGCGGAAGGTCAACAGGGCCATGCCAAGCGGCAGGGCGAAGTACGGAATGAAACGGGGCAGCTTTTCCCAGCGCTCGCCCTCGTTCATGCTGTCGGCGAGGAATTGGAGGAATTCCGGCATCGGAATGTCGTCGACCTCGTACCAGGCGCGCTTGCCGGCAAACGGCGCCCAATATTCCCAGGATCCGATGAGCAGCAGGGCGGCAAAAGCCACGCAACAGGCGGCCGCCAGCAGGCCGAGAATGCGACGCGGCCCCTCCGGCAGCGCCTTTGCAACCACATCGACGCCGAGATGCGCACCGATCTTGACGCAATGGGACGCGCCGATCAGCACCAGCCAGGCGAACAAGTAAACCGTGGTCTCAAGCGCCCACAATATGTTGGCATTGAAGACATAGCGCGCGATCACGTTGGCAAACGTGATCAGGGTCATCAGACCGAGCGTGATCGCTATGAAATTGCGCTCGATCGAATCCACCGCGCGGCCGAAGCCGGACGTAGCCGTTTCCATGAGAGCATCCTCCCGCGGCCGCGAAGCGCGGCCGTCCGATCCGACCGGGCGCCCGTCGCCCGGCCGTTGTGCGGCTGTTTCGCCGCGTTTGTTTTTGGGAAAGTCAGTTGGTGGCGTTGTACGACAGCGCGGCTTCGATGTTGTCGGCGCCGATATCTTTCTCGAACTTCGCCCAGACCGGCTTCATGGCCTCAACCCATTTCTGACGCTGTTCTGCCGTCAGGGTGCGGACTTCCGTGCCAGCCTCGATCACCAATTGTTTGTTGCGCTCGTTGACGGCCGTCGATTCGGCGTTCCGGGTTTGCGTGACCTCTTCGAGGATCGTCAGGAATTGCGTGCGCACGTCATCCGGCAGGCCGTCGAGCCATTCCGTCGAGGTGACGACCATGTAGTCGATGATGCCGTGATTGGTCTCGGTGATGCCGTCCTGCACCTCGAAGAACTTCTTGCCGTAAATGTTCGACCAGGTGTTTTCCTGACCGTCGATGACGCCCTGCTGCAGACCGCCATAGACTTCCTTGAAGGACATTTTCTGGGGGCTGGCACCGAGCGCCTCGAACTGGGCGACAAGCACGTCGGACGCCTGCACGCGGAACTTCAGGCCCTTGGCATCGCCCGGTTCGAGCAGCGGCCGGTTGGCCGACATCTGTTTCATGCCGTTGTGCCAATAGGCCAGGCCCATCAGGCCCTTGCGTTTCATCGCGCCAAGCAGCTTCTTGCCGTCTTCGGAATTCTGGAACCGGTCGACCGCGGCGATGTCCGCGAAGACGAAGGGCAGATCGAACAGCCGGAACTTCTTGGTGAAGGTCTCGAACTTTGACAGGGACGGCGCGGCAAGCTGAACGTCGCCCTGCAGGAGCGCTTCCAGAACCTTGTTGTCGTCATACAATGTGGAGTTCGGGAAGACCTGCATGCAGGCCTTGCCGTTCATTTCTTCGTTCACCCGGTTTTCCAGAAGCGTGGCCGCAATGCCCTTGGGGTGCTTGTCCGTATTGGTGACATGGCTGAACTTGATCACCGTCTCGCCCGGGTCACAGGCCGCCAGGGCCGCGCCGGAGGTCAGTGTTGCGGCGAGCGCCGCGACAGCAAAAGTGCGAATTCTCATGGTCTTCTCCCTAGTGATCGGCCGGATTGCGGCCGCCTGAACGGCAGTTCGCAAACGGCGTGCCAGGCGCTGTCGATCCGGGGAGATTAATTTTTTCTTAACGAATTCAGCGTGCTGGAAGAGACGGTTCGGCTGTGCACCGACGTGTGCCTTCCCTGTTCGTGCAAGAAATTGCACACAGCCCCTCGGTTCGTGCAAGATCTGGCACGAACCGGATCTCCGAAACCCTAGACGACCTCAATGACCCCGACCCTCGACATCATCCGCACCGACATCGAAGATCTACACGTCTTTCTGGCCGGATGGCTGAGCGGCCGCCTGCCGAAGTCGCGCGATGCGTATGTGGCCGCGGTCGACGCCCGTCTGGACAAGGGCTTTTTCAACATCCAGCCGGCCGGGCGCGTGTGGCGCCGGGCCGATTTGATCCCCGAGTTGTGGGAGGCACACGGGATCAGCCCGACATTCGATATCCGGATCAGCGATGTCGAACTCCACCACGTGCTGGAAAACGGCCTGGGACTCGCCACCTATCTGGAACATCAATCTGGCGCACAGAATTCCGAGGCGCAGAACACGCGCCGGTCGTCGCTGCTCTTTCGCGTGGCCGACCCGACGATCCAATGGCTGTCGCTGCATGAAAGCCGTATCGACGGGTGAGCCCGGCGGCGCGTCCGCTCGAACTGCTCGAAAACAACGAAGGTTTTTGAAAAAAGCTCCGGGGTGCCCCCACACGCCCGGAACAGTGTCCTTCGGACTGCCACACTAAGGGGGCTTGGTCCGCCGCATGTTCCTAGGGAATATACGGGTTATTACTTAATTTTGCCGAAATTCCTAGAACCATCAGTCCAAAAATCGCGCCGTGCTGGCGAAAGGCCGGTCATGGCGCATGCCGTAAACGCGAAAAAGCCCGGAATTCCGAGCTTTTTCTGTCATCAGACTGTCTCATTAGACTTTTGTCTAACAGGTCCGCTCAGCAGCCGCCGACGGCCTTGCATGTGACGATCGCCGCTCCCGCTCCGAGCACGGCTCCGCCGACAAAGGCGCCGGCACCGGAGCCACGACGCTCCCGCGAATACCGACCGCCGCCAGTCGCCGGCCGACGATAGTCGTTCCGCTGCGGACGCACATAGCCGCCCGAGGGATTGGTGTAGCGCGGCGGGTTGGTGTAACGCGGCGGCGGCGGCGTATAGGTCTGTTGGGTGCGCGTGCGCGTCGTCGTCCGCGGGCGAGTCGCCTGGCGTTTGCGCGCGGCGTTGCGCGACGCTTTCTTGCGGGCGGCTGCAGCAGCGGCGGCGGCCGCTTCCTTCTTGCGGATCTCTTCCATCAGCGGTTCCGACTGGTTCTTCAGAACCGCCCATTGGTTCGGCGTCAGCATCTGCGTTTCAACAATGCCGTTCGCCTTCTGCCAACTGCCGATCGCCTTGCGGCTGTTCGGACCGATCACACCGTCCGCGCCACCGGCCTTGTGGCCGAGCGCATTCAGGCGCCTTTGCAGGTCGCGCCGCGCTGCCCGGTTGAGACCGATCGCTTCTTCACTGATGACGGTTCCCGGCGTGGCGCGCATTTCGTCGGTAATACCCACCGTATGGCGCGTCGGGGCCGCGACGGCGTGCACGCTCGTCGCCGGCGCCATTTTCGCGGCTTCCTCTTTGCGGGTTTCCGTCGCCTTGAGCTGCTCGATGTTCAACGCCGCAATCTTGGCGAACTTGCCTTCCGGATAAGCCGTCAGATAGGCCTCGTAATGACCGAGCGTGTTGCGCTTGGTGGCCTCGTCCCAGAACCGGCTTTCGATTTCCCAGGCTTTCTGGTCGTTCTGTGTCCGCACGGTCGGCGATGCGGTGTCGGACGCGGGCGGCAAGGCCGCAACTTCCGTGTTCTTCTGGTCGGTGGCCGACTGGATGCTCAGGCTCGGCGTGGCCGTTGCGACCGGGGACGCACTGCTGCCGAGAAAGACCTCACGACCGAGCGACGCGTTGTGCCAGGGACGCTGGCGGCCTTCTGTCTCGCGAGCGACCTCGCCGCGCACACGGGTCAGGGCGGCCTGCAATTCGATGCCGGGCGTCGCCAGATGCTTGATCAGCGCCTTGGTGTAGGGGCTGTTCTGGGTGTTCTCGCCGTCCAGCGCAACGGCGCCGGGATCGGTCGAATACGCAATCAGCGTGCCGCCGGTGCCGTCGCCCTGCGAGGCGACCTGGACGGGCGCCAGGCCGGTGCCGATCGTCGAGGACCGTGTCGCAGGCAGGCTGCGGGCAAGCGAGCGCGCCAGGGGATTGTCGCGACACGCATCGAGAATGACCACACCGATAT
>JANQQB010000292.1 GCA_028285165.1 Rhodobiaceae bacterium | reverse complement strand
TCGGCGTTCTCCGGGTCCGCTCCGGCGGCTTCCAGGGTGCCCGGCACGACGTTCAAAAGGAACAGGCCGCAGATCACGAAGGCGGCGAGCGAGACGATGAGCGCCAGCATGCCGCTCGACAGCGTGGTTTCTCCCAGCTGCACCGGTCCATCCACCAGTTGGAACTCCGTGAAGACCATGGCCGAATAATGCATTGCCGAAATGGCGAGGCCCAGGAGCACGCCGCCGACGGCCACGGTCTTCAAGGTGCGTCTCGTATAGGCAAAATAGAATGCCGCCGTCGATGTCGCGATCGCGATCAGCGAGGCGATCACCGGGCCGGCCGGTGCATAATGGACTGTGCAATTGCCGCGGATCGCATGCATGCCGAGATAGTGCATGCCGACGATCCCGATCCCGGCAATGGAGCCGGCCAGAAGAATCCGCGCGCGGGTCCGCTCGCCGAAATGCAGGAGCATCAGACCGGTGCCGGTGACGAGGATCGCAAGAAGCGCGGACAACAGGGTCGGCAAGGCGTCGTAGGTGATGCCGATCGGCAGTTCGACCGCCAGCATGCCGACAAAATGCATCGACCATATGCCGCCGCCGAGCGCGATCGCTGACTGCGCGATCACGGGCTTGCGCGCGGCCGGCGCCAGAGCGTTCAGGCCGGTCGTCAACCGCAAAGCGGTGAACGAAGCCATGATCGCGACCAGAATGGAGGTTGCGACCAAAAGCGGATCATAGGTTACAGGCAGCATGCAGCCTTCAGACGTTCCTCGTCGCGCGTCCCGCTTCCCGGTCGGGTTCCGTCGCCCGCAAAAAACCTAGCGCAAGCCGAGGCCGAACTCTACCACGTTTCAAGCGGTTTTGACCGGCGCCACCGTTGCCTGATTGTTAAGACCGATCGGCGACACTCGATCGCATGACTGCTTTCGGGGCCTTTACACGCGCGGCTGTCGCGGTTTTTGCGTTCGTGGCGATGGTGGCGGCGATTTTTGCCGGGTCGAACTACACGACCCGCTTCTATCTCGCCGACATTGCCGAACGCGGCCAAAGCACGTTGCGCCTTTCGGTCGCCGGCCTCGACGGGGTTCTCAGCCGGTTCGACTACCTGCCCGGTCTGGTCGCGGAAGATCCGTCCACCAGACGTGCGCTGACAGAAGCGGGACAGACCGGAATCGTGCAAAAGGCCAACAGCGACCTTCGCACGATCGCAGATGAGGCGGGCGTCGCCGAATTGTTCCTCCTGGACCGGGACGGCATTGTCGTTGCCGCCAGCAATTCCGGGGAACCGGATTCGCTGGTCGCACGTTCACTTGGCTACAAACCGTTCTTCGCCCGCGCGCTGGAAGGAGCGATCGGTCGCTATTTTGCGCTCGATCCGCGATCGGGCAGCCGCGGATATTATATTGCGGCGCCGGTGCAGTCGGCCGACGGCATTGTCGGTGTCGTTGCGGCCCGCGTCGACCTCGACCCGATCGAAAGCGCCTGGACGAGCCCGGTCGACGAAATCCTCGTGCTTGACCGAAACGGCATCGTCTTCATGGCCAGTCAGTCCGACTGGCTGTTCCGGTCGCTCAAACCGCTGACCGAGACCGCCCGAACGGCCATTGCCGGAACGCGGCAATTTGCCGGTCGGGAGATCGATACGCTGAACGCCGAAACCTTCGTCAGGGGCGGTATTCCGCTGATTGCCGTCGAGGACGGCAAGAAGGTCACGGAGTTCCTGATCCAGGACATGGCGATCCCGGACACCGACATGACAGTGTCGGTGTTGTCGCGCACGGATTCTGCGCGGAATCAGGCCTTCATCTTCACCATCATCGCCTCGCTTCTGACGCTGATCGCCGTGATGTTCCTGGTCTTCCTGTGGCAACGCCGCGCCCGATTGCTGGAGCGCCTGATGCTGCAACGCGAAGCCCATGATGTGCTGGAACGCCGCGTTGCGGCGCGGACTGCCTCGCTGAACGAGGCCAATGCGCGGCTGATTTCCGAAATTGCCGAACGCCGGGCAACCGAAGCGGAATTGCGCAAGACGCAGGAAGACCTGATCCAGGCCGGCAAGCTTGCCGCGCTCGGACAGATGTCGACGGCGCTGTCGCATGAATTCAACCAGCCCCTTGCCGCCATCCGATCCTATGCGGACAATGCGGACATCCTGCTGGAGCGGGAGCGCTACCAGGAGGCGCGCGACAATGTGGGCCGGATTTCGTCGCTCACCGACCGCATGGCCGAGATCAGCAAACATCTGCGCACTTTTGCCCGCAAGCCGGATGAAAAGACCGAAGCGGTCTCCACGGGGGCCGTCGTGCGTGACACGCTCGACCTTCTCAACAGCAAGATCTCTGCGAGCGGTGTCGACATCTCGGTCTCGGTGCCGGAACCGGACATTTGCGTGCAGGCCGGCCATGTGCGCCTGCAACAGGTCCTGGTCAATCTGGTCTCAAACGCCATCGACGCCATGCGCGACATTCCGGATCCTGTCGTCTCGATCGGCGTGGACCGGGCCGGGAATGCCGGAGAAGTGACCATTTCGGTGCGCGACCGCGGACCGGGCATTGCCGACGATGCCGCGGCGCAGGTTTTCGACCCGTTCTTTACCACCAAGGAGGTCGGCGAAGGCCTGGGGCTCGGCTTGTCGATCTCCTACAACATCGTGAAGGATTTCGGCGGCAGCTTGCGTGCCTGCAACCATGCCGATGGCGGCGCGGTGTTCACCGTGACCCTGCAGGAGGCGGTGCCGACCGGGCAATCGCACGACGACGCTGAGATCCTGAATGCGACAAGGGTGGCCGCGGAATGAGCAACGGCATTGTCTACTTCATCGACGATGAGGAACATCTGAGGATTTCCTCCAAGCAGAGCCTGGAACTGGACGGCTACGACGTCACGTGTTTCGAGCGCGCCGACGAGGCGCTGGACCGGATCGGGCGCAGTTTCGAGGGGATCGTGATTTCGGATATCCGCATGCCCGGGCTCGACGGCATGACGTTCATGAAGAAGGCACTGGAAAACGATCCGGACCTGCCGGTCGTGCTGATTACGGGCCACGGCGACGTGCCGCTTGCCGTGGAGGCGATGCGGGCCGGTGCCTATGACTTTATCGAGAAGCCCTTTGCCGCAAAGCATCTCTTGAGCGTTGCGGCCCGGGCAGCCGAAAAACGGCGCCTGACCCTGGAAAACCGGGCCCTGCGCTCGGCCATCGAAAACGGCGACAGGCTGGATGCGCGGCTGACCGGCCGCAGCCCCGCCATTGACGGCCTGCGGCGCCAGATCCGTGCCGTTGCGCGCACCGGGGCCGACGTGCTGATCATCGGCGAAACAGGAACCGGCAAGGAAATCGCCGCCCGCGCCCTGCACGGCCTCAGCGACCGATCGGAACGCCCCTTCGTTGCCATCAATTGTGCCGCCTTGCCGGCCGACCTGATCGAAAGCGAATTGTTCGGCCACGAACAGGGGGCGTTTGCCGGCGCGACCCGCGCACGATACGGCAAGTTCGAACATGCCCAGGGCGGCGTCGTGTTCCTCGACGAAATCGAAAGCATGCCCCTGCCGCTGCAGGTCAAACTGCTTCGTGTCGTCCAGGACCGCACGATCACGCGCCTCGGGTCGAACGAACCGGTCGCGCTCGATGTGCGTTTCGTTGCCAGCAGCAAGCTCGACCTGGAAGCGGAAGCGGCGGCCGGACGGTTTCGCTCCGACCTGCTCTATCGCCTCAATGTGGTGACGTTGCGGGTGCCGGCGCTCAGGGATCGTCGCGAGGACATTCCGCGCCTTTTCATGGAACTCGTGGCCGAAGGCGCGGCGCGCTACCATTGCGACCAACCGGACGTCCCGGCGGCGGTGCTCGCCGACCTTGCCAAATCGAACTGGCCCGGCAATGTCCGGGAATTGCGCAATGCGGCGGACCGCTTCCTGCTCGGGCTTTCCCTGCATGATGACGGGCCGAACGACCAGACGATGGGAACCGGTCTTGCCGAACGGGTCGCCGAATTCGAGAAGAACACGATCTCGGCCACGTTGATGGCGCATGGCGGACGCTTGAAGCCCACCTATGAGGCGCTCGGTTTGTCGCGCAAATCGCTCTATGAAAAGATGCAAAAATACGGCTTGCAGAAAGATGCTTTCGCAGAGGCGGAAGAAGCGTCCTGATCGTTGCGGCCAGGATGTTCCCCTATCCACCCACCGTTTGGGGGCGGATGGGTAGAGGTCCACCCAAGTCTCGGCAATTGCCTGTTTTTTTTCACATTTCGGCCCGCTTTTCGATTGTTTTCCGTGGCATGCAGAGCCTATCTTTCCTGTGACGAATGGCCGGACCCTGATGTGGCGGAACAGCACCCGGATGACATCAGTGGAACGGCGTCGATACAGCGCGATACTCCGACTTGTCACTCCAAGAGACTCAGCCGGCGCCTTACTCCAAGAGGCGCCGGTTTTTTCTTGCCCGCATCGCCCGATGCTGAAACGGTGACGGCTCTGCGTTCACGCGAGTCTCATGAGCTTCAAAACCGCCCTTGGCCTTGCCCGCTCGGTCTGGATCTACCGCGCCAACCGCGCCCATCATCGCAGTCTTGTCGGCTTCTATCGGGATCTGGTCCCGGCCGGCGGCCTGGTCTTCGATATCGGTGCGCATGTCGGCGACCGGATCGCCGCGTGCCGGGCGCTCGATGCCAGGGTCGTTGCGCTGGAGCCGCAAGGCCCCGCGTTTCGTCTTCTGAAGTTCTTCTTCGATCGGGATGCTGCAGTTACGCTCATGCGCTCTGCCGTCGGGCGGCATGAGGGCGAGGCCGTTCTCTTCGTCAATTCGGCCAATCCGACCGTGTCCACGCTGTCGGAATCCTTCGTGTCCGCGTCAAGCGGCGCCACGGGTTGGGAGGGGCAGGAATGGGATACGTCCCGGCCGGTTCCCGTCACCACCCTGGATGCGCTGATTGCCGCGCATGGCCGCCCCGATTTCATCAAGATCGACGTCGAGGGGGCGGAAGCGGACGTGCTGGCCGGATTGTCCGCCCCGGTGGCGTTTATCTCCTTTGAGGTCGTGACGATGGCGCGGGCCGCAGGCCTCGCGGCTCTGGAGGCGGCGGAGGCGCTCGGATACGAGAGTTTTCGGCTGTCGCTTGGTGAAAGCCATGTCTGGACCGGGCCCTGGACGGACGGCGCGGCCATGCGACAGATCCTTGAGGATCTGCCTGAGGCGGCGAATTCGGGCGACGTCTATGCCCGCCATCCGACCGCCAAAACCTGAAGGCTTCAGATCGCTGGACAAATTCCATAATTCGGAAGATAATTCCGGATTATGGATTTCATTCTGACTGCTCTTCCATGACCACTTCAGACCAAGCGACACCGCGGGTCGCGCTGGTAACCGGCGGGTCGTCGGGCATCGGCGCAGCCGCTTCAACCCGGCTTGCGGCGGCCGGCTGCCATGTCGCCGTTACTTATCAGCGCAACAGGCCGGGTGCGGAGGAAACGGTGCGCCGCTGCATGGATGCCGGGGTCGATGCCTTTTGCATGGGCGGCGACGTTGCGGACGACGCCTCATGCCGGGCGATCGCGCAAGCGGTGCTGGATCGCTGGGGGCGGATCGATGTGCTGGTGAACAATGCGGGCATGACCCGATTTGCCGAGGCGAGGGATCTGGAAGCGCTGCAGGCAGCCGACTTCGAACGCATCTTCGCGGTCAATGTCACCGGGGCCTATCAGATGACCCGGGCCGCCGGCGCGGCGCTTGAGGCCGCCGGCGGCAGTGTCGTCACGGTCTCGTCCCATGCCGGGCTGTCCGGCATCGGGTCGTCGATGGCCTATGCGGCCTCGAAGGGGGCGCTGAATACGCTGACCCTGTCCCTGGCAAGGGCGCTCGCGCCAGCGGTGCGTGTCAACTCGGTCTGCCCGGGGTTTGTCGATACCGACTGGATGAAACCGAAACTCGGGGACGAGGGCCTTGCGACCTTTCGCGACCGGGTCGCTGAAACCGCTCCCCTGAAAACCGTGGCGACGGCGGACGATGTGGCCGACGCGATCGTCTGGCTTGCCCTGTCGGCCCGCGCGATCACCGGGCAATTGCTGGTGATCGATGGCGGGACACACTTGACCGTCGGTTCTCCCCTTTAACACGAGCTTTGAGGCAAACCATGGCCAATAGCCGATACCAGCCGGTCGATGCGACCAAGGTTCCCCGGTTTTCCGATGTGGCGACGTTCCTGCGCACGCCGCGGGTGGCGATCGATCCGGAGATCGATATCGGGCTTGTCGGCGTGCCGTTCGATATCGGCCTGAACTATCGCGGCGGGCCGCGGGAGGCGCCGGCCGCCGTGCGCGAGGCAAGCCGGCTGATCCGGATGGTGCACCCGGTGAGCGGGATAGAACCCTATAAGCTGTGCAATGTCGCCGATCTCGGCGACGCCCCGGTCAATCCGCTCGACAAGGATGCCAGCATTGCCGACATCGAGGCCTATTTCCGCGGGCTCGCGGCTCAGAACATTCGCCCGGTCGCGATCGGCGGCGACCATACGGTTCCGACCCCCGTGCTGCGCGGTCTTGCCGGCGATGGGCCGGTCGGCATCCTGCAGATCGACAGCCATGCCGACACGCTCGACGAATTGTGCGGCACGAAGATCAACCACGCGACCTTCATGCGTCGTGCTGTCGAAGAGGGACTGATCGATCCTGCACGGGTCGTGCAGGTGGGCCTGCGCGGCTCCCGGTTCAGTCCGGACGACATCCGGTTCGGCGAGGAGGCCGGCTTCACCATCCTGACATTCGATGCCTATGAGGAGATGGGCCGGGCCGCCGCGATCGACACGATCCGCAGGACGCTTGGGACCGGTCGCACCTATGTGACGGTCGACATCGATGGCCTCGATCCCTCGTTCTGTCCCGGCACGCCGGTGCCCGAGATCGGCGGGATCACGCCGCGCGATGCCCAGGTGATGATCCGGGCGCTTGAGGGCGTCGACGTGATCGGGGCCGATATCTGCGAGGTGGCGCCGTGTTACGATCCGACCGGGATTACCGCCGTCACCGCGGCCAATCTGATGTTCGAACTGGTCTGCGTCATCGCGCGGGCCATCGCCGACCGGAGATAGGTCATGCCGCCCTTGTCGCCGGCAATGCAGCACATGCGCGGTGCGGCAGCCGCGTGGGCCGTCGGCGATCGTGCCGTCGAGCGCATGCGCGATGGCGCGGACATCATTCACCTGGGGATCGGCGATCCCGACCTCGATACGCCTGAGGGGATCAGGCGTGCGCTGATCCGGGCGGTGGACGATGGCCGGACGCATTACTCGCCGCTCGCCGGCGAACCCGCAACCCGCGAAGCGATCGCCGCTCACGCCGAGCGGCTCTATGATGTGCCGGTATCGCCCGAGGCGGTGGCCGTCGGTGGCGGCGCACAGGGCGCGCTGTTTGCGGCAATGCTCGCG
>JANQQB010000233.1 GCA_028285165.1 Rhodobiaceae bacterium | reverse complement strand
AACGTGTCGTCCGGCCGGTTGCGTTCGATCACCACGATCTCGTGTTCGGGGTTGCGAATTTTCATGCTGATGGCGAAATACAGGCCACCCGGCCCGCCGCCCAGACACGCAACTTTCATGGCCTCATCCTTGGCTGATCTCGTGGTTTGTTCGGGACCCGGCTTCGCCCGGCCGAACCGGTTCAAGCGCCATCGCCGCGTAAGCGCGCCCGTGACAATATTGTGCCATTCGTGCGATTTATTTCAAGCATGAAATTTCAAGTTTAAAATATTTCTGGTGGAAAGGGTCCACCTCCGAGACACGGACCAAAGACCGCCTGGCGGACTCGGATGCCTCCGGCGTCGGACCGCCTCCCCTGCACCCAGTTATCCGCTCTTCAGATAGGCTTCCAAGAGATCGAAGGGACGCGACACGTCATCGGTCAGTGCGGCTTTGGCGCCGGCGACATCGCCTGACCTCATGGCGTCCAGAATACGCCGATGGTCGGCATGGCTGCCGCGCGCGGTCGGATCGGCTTTGTTCAAAACCAGGTTCAAGACAGGACCGTATTGCAGCCAAAGAATCTCGATCAGAGACAGAAGCGTCGGTGACCCGCTGTGACGATACAGACCGAAATGAAACTCCCTGTTGAAGTGCAGGTCGTCGGCGGCGCTGGTCGCACCGCGCCCTTCGGCGGCGCTGAGCATCCCATCGAGACGGCGAATGTCGGCCGGTGACATGCGCGGCACAGCGAGTTCGGTCGCCAGGGTTTCCAGGGCCAGCCGCGTTCTCTTGATATCGACGACACGATCGAGGTCGACCGGCGGAACCCGCAAAGCCCGTCCCGGCGCGTCCGTCAGCGCCCCTTCCGCAACAAGCCGCCGGACGGCCTCCCGAACCGGCGTCATACTGGTCTGGAAGCGGTCGGCCAGGTCGCGCAGATTGAGGGCATCGCCCGGCGCGAAGGCGCCGGCCATGAATGCGTTGCGCAATTGCTGATAGACGATCTCGCGCAGGTTCACGCTTCGCGCCGGCGCCAGTGCGACCATGTCGTTCATGTGCCGTTTCTCCCAGAGCGGTTTCGCCGTTTACGTCCCGTTGTTGCCCGCTGCAATACGTCCGTCGCCAGGAAGCCTGAGCGACCGCGCCCACCGGCCGCCCGCTTGACAGCGGTCGCGGTATGCCGCAGCCTGATTTTGAAAATATCACAAATCACATATCACAAAATATCAGATCGGGGACAAACGGTGTCGGACAAGGATTTCGAATTGTTCGATCTGCGGGTCGAGACGATTGCTGGTCCCGGTCCGATGGTCTGCAATCACCCGGTCGGGTCCTACTTTCTCGTTCAGGGCGAGAACCTGATCTTTCCGGAACCGCATCATTTTCCGCTTTACGCCCTTGCGGCCATTCTGCCGCTGTTGCCGGCGAAACAACGACCGACTGATCCGGACGACTGGATGAGTACGGACGCGGAAATCGCCTGCCCCGACCCGCATTGCGGCGGCCGGTTTCGCATCACGCGAACCGGCAAGCGCCGCTTCAGCCATGCCGAAACCACAGGTCTGCCCGACGCCCGCGGGACGCCGTACTGGCAAAAGGACGGCCAAAGTGGCGATTGAAACGGCATCTCTAAGAGAGCACTACCAGATCCCGCGTGTCATCAAGGGCGGCTGGCAACTCGCCGGCGGCCACGGCGACTTCAACCGTGCCGAGGCGATCGCCGACATGACCCGGTTTCTCGATGCCGGTATCACGGCGTTCGACTGCGCAGACATCTATACAGGCGTGGAAGAAATGATCGGCGAGTTCATCGCCGGCATCCGCGCCGATCGCGGCGTGGATGAAGCCGACCGGGTCCAGGTTCATACGAAACTGGTTCCGGATCTGGACCGCCTCGACGCCATCGGACCGACCGATATAGAAGCCATCGTCGACCGCTCGCTTCGGCGTCTTAGGATCGACCGGATTCACCTTGTGCAATTCTACTGGTGGGACCGCAGCCGAGGCCGACCGGCAGAGGTGCTGTCGTGCCTCAAGGATCTCCAGGCCAAAGGCAAGATCCTGCATCTCGGCACCACCAATTGGGACAGCGACGGAATGCAGCCGTTTCTCGATGCCGATCTGGATCTGGTCTCGGCCCAAGTGCAATATTCGGTGCTCGATACAAGGCCGACGGGCCGGTTTGCGCACTGGTGCGCCGATCATCGGATCCAGCTCCTTTGCTACGGAACGCTGGCGGGCGGGTTCCTGACGGAATATTGGCTGGACCGCCCGGATCCCGGATATCGGTTCGAAAACCGTTCCCTCATCAAATACCGGCTGATTATCGATGAATTCGGCGGCTGGGATCTTTTTCAGGAATTGTTGCAGGTGATGGATTCCATTGCCCGCAAGCACGGCGTCACGATCGCCGCGGTGTCGAGCCGCTGGTCGCTGGACAGGCCGCAAGTCGGCGCCGTGATCATCGGCGCCCGGAGCGCCGCGCGCCTTGCCGAGACATTGGCGGTTTTTCGTCTAGCGCTCGATGCTGAAGATTACGCCGCCCTCGACGCCGTTCTTGCCCGGCGCACGGGCCCGGACGGTCCGGTCTACGGTCTGGAAGGCGACCGGTCCGGCCGGCATGGACAAATCATGAAGTACAATCTGGGAGGCGCTGGGACGTGACCGCTGCGGATGCCCTTCTGGAAACACAAAACGTCTCGGTCTCCTTCGGCGCCTTCAAGGCCGTGGACGCGGTATCGCTGAGGATCCGCAAGGGCACCATCACCGGTCTCATCGGCCCGAACGGGGCCGGCAAATCCACTCTGTTCAACGCCATTGCCGGCGAAGGCGTCAACGCCGGCGGTTCGATCCGGTTCGAGGGCCGTGAAATCAACAAACTCGCGCCCGATGCGATCTACCATCACGGTCTGGCCCGCACGTTTCAGATCCCGCGCCCGTTTTCCGAAATGACGGTGTTTGAGAACCTGATGCTCGCTGCTCCGGACCAGGTCGGAGAAAGTGTCTGGGCGCCGCTATTTGCCCGCAAGGCGATCCGCGCCCGAGAAGAGGAGATTGCCGAACGCGCCCGCGAGGTGCTGGATTTCACCACCCTTGACGGCGTTGCCGACGAGGCAGCCGGTCGGCTTTCCGGCGGACAGCAGAAACTGTTGGAACTCGCCCGGGTTCTGATGAGCGCACCGCGCCTGATCCTGCTCGATGAGCCGGCCGCCGGCGTCAATCCGACATTGACGCGCCTCCTGGTGGACAAGATCGAAGAGCTGAACGCGCGCGGTACCACCTTCCTCATCATCGAGCATGACATGGACCTGGTCATGCGCCATTGCGACCCGATCATCGGCATGGCCAACGGCCGCGTCATCTATGAAGGAGACGCGGCCGGCGCCCAGACCGACGCGACCCTACTGGATGCCTATCTCGGCGGCATGCCGCATGACTGAACCGCCCGCCCTGCTCAGCGTCGATGGTCTCGTGGCCGGCTACCGACCCGGCCTGCCGATCGTCGAGGACATCTCGATCCGGCTCGACGCGAGCGAAATCGTCACCATTATCGGTCCGAACGGCGCCGGCAAGTCGACGGTGATCAAGGCGATTGCCGGCCTGGTGCGGATCGAAGCCGGCCGGATCAGCGTCGACGGGCAGGACATGACCGGCACGCGGCCCGACCGCCTCGGTGAACTCGGCGTCGCCTACGTTCCCCAGACGGCCAACGTCTTCACCACGCTTACGATCGGCGAGAACCTTGCCCTTGCGGCACGGCGCTGCCGTTCGGATGCGGCCGGGCGCGTCCTGGCGATGACGACCCTGTTCCCCGTCCTCGCGGAAAAAAGCGGCGTTCGAGCGAGCGGCCTGTCGGGCGGTCAGCGACAATTGCTGGCGATTGCCATGGCGCTGGTTGCAGAACCGGCAGTCATGCTCATGGACGAACCGACGGCCGGATTGGCGCCGAAGGCCGCCGAAGACGTGATGAGCCTCGTCCGGCGGATCGCAGCCGACGGTGTCGGGATCCTGCTTGTTGAACAGAATGCCCGGCTTGCCCTGCGCCTTTCCGATCGCGCCTATATCCTCGCCGAGGGCCGCAACCAGCACGAAGGCCCGGCCGCCGCACTGCTCGACGACCCGTTGGTCGGGGAAATCTACCTCGGCGGCCGGCGCAAGGGGGCGGCATGATCCAGGCGCTCTTCGATGGCGTGCTTGTCGGATCGGTGCTCTCGCTCGGTGCGATCGGGCTGACACTGGTCATGCACATCCTGCGGTTCGCAAATTTTTCCCATGCCGAACTGCTGACGATCGGCGCCTATGCCGCGCTCACTTTCGATGCATTCTTTTCGGTTTTGGCACCGCCGCTTGCGACCGGCATCGGGCCGCTTTCTATGACCCTTGCCCTGATTGCGGCGATGGTGCTTGCCATGGGCGTGACAGCGCTGAGCGCGATCGTCATCGACCGGCTTGTGTTTCGCCGGCTGCGGCAGCAGGCGGGGCCGCTCACCATGGTGTTCGCGTCGTTCGGCGTCGCGCTTATCGTGCGCAACCTGATCGGTCTCGGCTTCGGCCTGCACACCCAGCGGTATACAGACGACATCGCGTTCGCGGTGGTCGTCAGCACGGATCCGTTCCTGCTCGTCAAGCCCGATCAGGTCGTTGTTCTCGCGCTGGCCCTGTCGGCGATGGCCGCGCTCTATCTGCTCCTGACCCGGACGACGCTCGGCTTCGCGCTTCGGGCGGTGGCTGAGAACCCGGAACTAGCCCAGGTCAACGGCGTCTCGTTGCCGGCCATGGTCCGTCTGACCTGGATCATCGGCGGCGTGCTCGCGGCGGCGGCCGGCGTCTTGTTTGCCATCGACAGCCAGCTCAGCCCGGTCATGGGCCGGGATCTGGTGCTGTCCCTGTTTGCCGCCGCGATCGTGGGCGGGCTCGGCAGCGTCACCGGCGCCATGCTGGGCGGCATGATCGTCGGCCTTGCGTCATCGTTCGCCCTGCTTGTCATGCCGGCCGGGTACAAACCCGCCATCCCTTTTCTGATCATCCTCGCCACGCTCTACATCCGGCCGAACGGTCTCTTCGGGGAAGCGCGATGATCGGAATCCTCTCCTACCTCGTCTTTTTTCTGTCCATCACGTCGATCCTTGCGATCGCCGTGCTCGGCCTGAACCTGCAATGGGGCCATACCGGTATCTTCAACGGCGGAGTCGTCGCCTTTTTCGGCGCCGGCGCCTATGGCGTGATCCTGCTCGGCGGGCCGGACCGGGCCGGCGAGTTCGGTGGTTTCGATGTCATCTGGCCGCTGGCAATGCTGGGCGGCATGGTCGCTGCCGGGCTGCTGGCCCTGATCGTCGGTCTTGCAACCACGCGCCTGCGCCACGATTATCTGGCGATCGCCACTTTCGGCGTCGCGATCGCGGTCGAAACCGTTGCGCGAAACGCGGAATACTGGACGGGCGGCGCCAAGGGATTGCGCGGCTTTCAGCGCCCGCTGGAAGCCACGATCGGCGACCCTTTCCTCTACAATCTGGGCTATCTGGCCGTGGTTGTCGTGTGCCTCGCGCTGGTCTTTGTTGCGCTGGAAAGGCTCGTGCGCTCGCCATTCGGCCGCCTTTTGAGAGCGGTGCGCGAAGACGAGACAGCCGCCCGCGCGCTCGGCAAGTCGCCGTCGCGCGTGCGCCTGCAATCCTTTGTCATCGGTGCCGTGATCATGGGATTGTCCGGCGGTCTTTACGCCACGTTCTACGCCTATATCGGTCCCCAGGACCTGGCACCGATCCTCACGTTCCAGATCTGGGCCATGCTGATCGTCGGCGGAGCCGGCAACAATCGCGGCGCCGTGCTGGGCACGCTGGTCGTCTGGGGCGGTTGGGTCGGAAGCGGATGGGCCCTGACGGAATTCGCTCCGCAGACAATGCAATTGTATGCCGGCACGCTGCAGTACATTCTGATCGGATTGATCATTGTCGGCACCCTGATGCTGCGTCCGCGCGG